>JBILUT010000304.1:0-3039 GCA_044370875.1 Polaromonas sp.
CTGGACCCCAGCAAAGACCAGAGCTACTTCCTCCACCGCCTGAACCAGGCGCAGCTTTCAAACACGCTGTTTCCGGTGGGTGAGCTGCACAAGAGCGAGGTCCGCCGCATCGCCGATGAGATTGGTCTGCCCAATGCCCGCAAGAAGGACTCGACCGGCATCTGCTTCATTGGCGAGCGGCCGTTCCGCGAATTTCTTAACCGCTACATTGCCAAAGCACCGGGGCCGATCAAGAGCGACAACGGCCGCGTGATCGGCGAGCATGTGGGCCTGAGCTTTTACACGCTGGGCCAGCGCCAGGGCCTGGGCATCGGCGGCGTAAAGGCCCGCGGGGCGCGACTCAAGGCGCTGCAAGCGCAAGGCCTGCGCGGCGCGGGCGAGCACGAGCCTTGGTTTGTGGCGCGCAAGGACCTCGAACACAACACGCTTTGGGTGGTGCAAGGCCATGACCATCCCTGGTTGCTGTCGCACCACCTGCATGCGCAAGACTGCAGCTGGGTGTCCGGTCATGCGCCGCGACTGGGCGCGCTCGCGGCCAAAACCCGCTACCGGCAGGCCGACGCCGCTTGCACCGTGACCCAGGCCGACCCGCACACCTGCTCGCTGTCGTTCACGCAAGCCCAGTGGGCCGTCACGCCCGGGCAGTCGGCGGTGCTGTATGACGGCGAGGTGTGCCTGGGTGGCGGCGTGATTGACGCCTGCGACGCACTGGGCTGATTCAGTCTGGCCTGGGCCAAAGCCCAGAGTCCAAAAGGGAGCCCCTGGCCTCGCTCAGAACGGAATGTCGTCGTCCATGTCGCCAAAGCCGCTGTCGCTCTTGGCCGAAGCCGCAGCAGGCGCGGCCGCGCCCTGGCGTGAGGCAGGCGTCGGGCGGCTGTAGCCGCCACCGCCCTCTTCAGAGCCGCCGGGGCCACCCATGCCCTCGCGGCGGCCCAGCATCTGCATCTGGTCAGCGCGAATTTCCGTGGTGTATTTCTCCTGGCCCTGCGCGTCGGTCCACTTGCGCGTGCGCAGGCTACCCTCGACATAAATTTGCGAGCCCTTGCGCAGGTATTCAGCGGCGATTTCAGCCAGCCGGCCATTGAAGACCACCCGATGCCATTCGGTGGCCTCTTTGGCTTCGCCGGTCTGCTTGTCCTTCCAGCGATCGGTGGTGGCAATCGTGACGTTGGCCACCCGATCACCGCTGGGGAAGGTGCGCACTTCCGGGTCGCGGCCAAGGTTGCCGACGATGATGACTTTGTTGACCGATGCCATGGTGAATCTCCTGTAAGTTCAAGTTTAGCGGGCGGCGCCGCTTTCAACCGTATTGCCTGCGTCATGGATAGGCGCGTGCAGCGAGGGAGCGCGCATGGGCCAGGCCACCAGCAGCCACAGCAGCATCAATGCGGCACAAGCTGCAAACAAGCCCGACAAGCCCTGGGCGCGCAGCAGCCATCCTCCCAGAGCGCCGCCCACAAAGAAACCCATGGACTGCAAAGTATTAAAAACACCGAGCGCTGTGCCGCGCGCATGCGATGGAGCCAACCGGGACGCCATGCTGGGCTGGCACGATTCAAGAATATTGAAGCCGCAAAAGAAAGCGAATAGCAACCACGCCAGAGCGGTCAAATCCGGCGTCTGTCCGGCCGTCCCCAAAAACACCAACTGGACCGCGCCGATCAGCGCCACCGAGCTCAGAAAAACTGCGCGCAAGTAGCCGCGGCGCTCCAAGGGGTAGAGCGTCATGCGCAGCACAAAAAAGGACGCCACCACCGTCGGCAGATACACCTGCCAGTGCAGGTCCTTGACCAAGCCGGCCTGCACCAACAGACCCGGAACCGCCACCCACATGGCCAGTTGCACCGCGTGCAGAATGAACACGCCCAGATTGAGCCGCATCAGCTGAGCGTCCGCCAGCACCTCCGACAGACTGGCTGCATGCCGCGCCATGGGCCGCGGCGGCTCGGGCGGTGTGAGCCTGAGCACCACCCCAATGCCGAGCAAGGCCATGCCGGCCGTCAGCCCAAACAAGCCGCTCAGGCCCATGAACTGATTGAGCCAAGGCGCGGCCATCAGCGAAAAAGCAAACACTGCACCGATGCTCACGCCCACCAGGGTCATGGCCTTGGTGCGCACCTGGTCGCGGGTCTGATCGGCCAGCAAGGCGGTGACCGCTGCCGACACCGCCCCCGCGCCCTGTATCGCGCGCCCCAGGGTCAGCCCGGCCAGCGAAGTGGCCGTCATGGCCAAGTAGCTGCCCAAAGCAAACACCAGCAGGCCAGCCACGATCACCCGCTTGCGCCCCCACCGGTCGCTGGCCATGCCAAAGGGCAGCTGCAGCAGCGCCTGCGTCAGGCCATAGATGCCCATGGCCAGACCCACCCGCGCCGGATCGTCACCGCCGGGCAGGCGGGAGACCTCCAGCGCAAAGACCGGCAGGACCAAAAACAAGCCGAGCATACGCATGCCAAACACCGACGAGAGCGTCAAGGCCGAGCGCAGCTCAAGCGGCGTCATGCGCGAAGGGTCGAGGGTGGACGGGGTGGGGGACGACACGGAGGGCAGAGGCGCAAAGCTTACTTGGCCACCACCCGGATCATCTCCAGGCACTTGTTGGAGTAGCCCCACTCGTTGTCGTACCAGGCCACCACCTTGATGAAGGTGCCGTCCAGCGCAATGCCGGCGTCGGCATCGAACACACTGGTGCAGGTCTCGCCCACGAAATCGGTGGCCACCACTTTGTCCTCGGTGTAGCCGAGCACGCCCTTGAGTGCGCCTTGGCTCTGGGCCTTCATCTCGGCGCAGATCTCGGCATAGGTGGCGGCGTTGTTCAGTTCCACCGTCAGGTCGACCACCGACACGTCAGAGGTGGGCACGCGGAAGGACATGCCGGTGAGCTTTTTGTTGAGCTCAGGGATCACCACGCCCACCGCCTTGGCCGCGCCGGTGCTCGAGGGGATGATGTTTTCCAGAATGCCGCGGCCGCCGCGCCAGTCTTTGTTGCTCGGGCCATCGACGGTTTTTTGTGTGGCGGTGGCGGCGTGCACCGTGGTCATC
>JBILUT010000305.1:0-3038 GCA_044370875.1 Polaromonas sp.
CCGGTGGCATCGGTGTAAACAATATCGAGCCCCATACGGATTTCAAACAGGCCGGTCATCGGCGTGCGCCGGATCTCGTCGATCTTGGGCATGCCTGGCAAGCGATCGGTCAGGGTTTTGCGCAGGGTGGCCTCTTGCGCCGCGGTCAGGCCGCTGCCCTGACTGCGCGCCGTGGCGGGCAGCAGGACCAGCGCTGTCAGCAGCGCCACCAGGCCGGTGGCGGCGCTTTTGCGGACTTGCCGCAGCAGGCGCCTGATCATGTGGTTGCGATCGCAGGGGGTTTGGGTCATCACGTGCTCCGATTGCTTTAGCCCATGGCCTGTTTCATCAACCAGGATTTGATCCAGCGCTGGCTGCCCACTGCGTTCATGCCCCAGTTGCGCAGCGCCTGCCAGCGCGCATCGTGGTGGCTGAACAAGCCCTGCAGGCCGTCGGTGAGCAGTCCCATGGCTTGAATATCGGCCTTGCGAGATCGTTCATACCGGCGCAGCAGCCTCAGATCGCCCGGCGATCGCCAGAATTCGCGTTCGCCGATCAGGCGGGCCAGTTCGTTTGCATCGGCCAGCCCTAGATTAAGCCCCTGACCGGCCAGCGGATGCACGGTGTGCGCTGCATCACCGGCCAAGGCCCAGCCCGGTCCCACCCATCGATCGGCCTGCGACAGGTGCAGCGGCCAGGCCATGACCGGGCTGCACAGGCTCAGACTGCCCGCCTGTGTGTCGACACGCGCGCCAAGGGCGGCCACAAAATCTTCGGCTGCAAGGTGTTGCAGGGCCTCGGCGCGTTCCAGGGACACCGACCAAACCAGCGCCCATTCGTGGCCCTCGGCGCCACCTAAAGGCAGCAGGGCCACGATCTCGCCGCCGCTGAACCATTGCCGGGCTTGCCCGGCATGCGGCAAGCTGCCCCGCAAGCGCGCGGCCAGTGCTTTTTGGGCGTAAGGCCGGCTGTCCCAACTGATCCCCAGTTCGCGGCGGGTGATGCTGTCACGGCCTTCGCACACCACCTGCAGCTTGGCCTCGACGCCATCGAGCGATTCAATCAGGGTTACTTGGGGCGCAAAGTGCAGCGCCTGCGCCAGACCCTCGAGCAAATCCGTGGCCGGCACCAGCCAGGCCAGTTCGTGCTGCCCGGCTTCGGGCTCAAAGCCAATCTGTCCGCCTTCATCGCCCCAGACCTGCATGGTCTGCACCGGTGTGACGGCATCGGTCTGCGGCCAGGCCCGTATCGTCTCGAGCACGTTGCGGGAGGCGCGGTTCATGGCGTAGGCCCGGACATCGGGCTGCGGGGAGGTCGGCGGGGCCGGTCCCAGCAGGGCAACCCGAAGCCGCTCGCGGGCCAGCAAAAGCGCCAAGCTGCGCCCCACCACCCCGTCGCCACGAATGCAGACATCAAATCTCTGGCTCATAAGGCATTGTAGAAACCCGGCGAGAATACGGGCCCTCCGAACTCCAATAGCCCCACCCATGAGCGATGCTGCTGCGCTGGCTGTGATTGCCCAGTTGCTGATTTACCCGGTCAAGTCCTGTGCCCCCATGTCGGTGCGGCAGGCCTTGCTGACCGATCAGGGCCTGGACCTTGACCGCACCTGGATGGTGGTGGACGAGCGGGGCCAGTTCATTTCGCAGCGGGAGCAGCCGCGGCTGGCCCTGGTACAGCCGCAGCTTCGGCAGTCCGACCTGGTCTTGCGCGCCCCGGGCATGCTGGCCCTGCACGTGGGCCTGGAGAGCGTGGAGTCGCCGGCCAGGGTTGAGCTGTGGGACGAACCCATTGACGCCTGGGACATGGGTGCCGTGGCCGCACAGTGGTTCAGCGATTTCCTGGGCCGTCCCGCACGTCTGGTGCGCTTTGACCCGCAGGTGGAGCGTCCGTCTGAGCGGCGCTGGACCGGTGGGCATACGGTGCTCAACACCTTCACCGACGGGTTTCCGCTCATGCTGCTGGCCCAGCCTTCGCTCGATGCGCTCAACACGCGCTTGCAGGCGGGCGGTCGGGCGGCGGTGGACATGCTGCGCTTTCGGCCCAATCTGGTGCTGGCGGCTGAAGGTTCGCAAGCCTGGCGACCCCATGACGAGGACCGGGTCAGCCACTTGGAAATCGACACGCCGGACGGACCGGTCAGGCTGCGTCCGGTCAAGCCCTGCAGCCGTTGCAGCGTGGTTGATGTCGACCCGGCCACCGGGCAAACAGACCCCGGGGTGCTCGCCACGCTGCAGACTTACCGGCGCGATCCGCGACTCGATGGGGCGATCACTTTTGGCATGAACCTGATGGTGGTCGAGGGCTTTGATCGCAGCCTGAGCGTGGGCCAGCGGGTGCGCGCAAGCCTGGCCGCCTAAAGCCCGGCGCGCCGTTGCAGTTGCAGGCGCAGCACCGTCCCAATGCCGATCATCACCGCTGCAGCGCCGCAGATCACCGGTGCTGAACCGATACGATCAATCAGTGCGGCAGCCAGCCCCACGCCCAGCGCCTGACCCAGGAATAAAGCGGTTGCGAACATGGAAACGCCAACGCCGCGCGCCTGTGGCGCCATTTGAGTGGCCAGCGTCTGCAAGGTGTTGTGCAACATGAAAAAGCAAAAGCCGCCCAGCAGCATGGCCACTGGCGTGATCGGCCACCAGGGGCTGAGCGCCAGCACGGTTAGCGCTACAGCCATGCCCAGCCCGCCGGCCGAGGCCATGCCGGTCTCGCCCAGCCGCGCGATGACATGCCGCGCACTGGCCATATAGCTCATCCCGCCCAGACCCATCAGAGCGACGATGGCCCCAGCGCCCGAGAGCGACAGGCCATGACGCTCATGCAGGTGCGAGGCCACGAGCGCCATCGTGCCGAAGCCGGCAGCGCCCTGAAACAGCGAGAACCCCATCATCTTGCGTACCCAGGCATCGCGCAGCAGTTCGCGGGTTTGTGCCATCAACGACTGCTTGTCGCTGTCCGCGGTGTGGACCTCCAAAGCGGCCTCATGATCGCGTCGATGCAGTTGCAGCAGGATGCCCATCAGCAGGAACAGTGCGGTCAGCAGGGCAAAGGCCCAGCGC
>JBILUT010000306.1:0-3033 GCA_044370875.1 Polaromonas sp.
GCCCTGGCGGCTGCACAGGCTCAGGCGGGTCTCATATCCAAGGAATCGGCCCAATCCATCATCGGCACCTGCAAGGTGGAGCTGTTTGATGTGCCTCGCATTGCACGCGACAGCGGCCGGGCGGGCAGTCTGGCCATTCCGTTGATCAAGGCGCTGAAGGAAACGGTGGCGCTGTTCAATCCGAAGGCGGCGGCTTTGGTCCATCTGGGCAGTACCAGCCAGGATGTGATCGACACCGCTCTGGCGCTGATTTCCAAGCCCGCTCTGGCGCTTATCGAAGAAGACCTCGGCCTGATCATCACGGCCTTGCTAGCGCGGGCCGAACAGCATGCCGCTGACCCGGTCTTGGCCCGCACCCTGATGCAGCCCGCTTCGGTGACCAGTCTGGGCCTTAAATGCATCAACTGGGTGGCCCCCCTGCTACGCAGCCGCGAACGTCTTCGTCGGGCGGCCGACGAGGCCCTGTGCCTGCAGCTCGGTGGGGCGGTCGGCCATCTGGCCCAGATGGGTGACAAGGGACCGCAGGTGGCTGCAAGCATGGCCCATGAGCTGGGGCTGCGTGACCCTGGCGCGAGCTGGCACACGCAGCGCGACCGCTGGGTGGCCGTGGCCTGCGAACTTGGCCTGATGGTGGGCAGCCTGGGCAAGGTGGCCCGGGACATTGCGCTGATGAGCCAGTTCGAAATTGGAGAGCTGGCCGAGCCGGCTGAAGAGGGGCGTGGCGGATCGTCGGCCATGCCGCATAAGCGCAACCCGGTGGCCTGCATGGTCACCCTGGCCGCGGCACAGCGCGCACCGGCCCGGGTGGCTGCCTTGTTGGGCGCGATGGTTCAGGAGCATGAGCGTGCTCTGGGTCATTGGCAGGCTGAACTGGCCGAATGGCCAGGCCTGCTGATGAGTGCGCACGGTGCTGCTCGCGCCATGGCCCAGGCCTTGCCCGTGTTGCAGGTCGATCAGGCCCGGATGCGTGGCAATATTGAGGCCTTGCGCCAGAGGCTGCCCAGGGATGCCGCTGATGAGTGGTTTGCCCCTGAGCTGGCCGAGCACGCCGCGGTGCAGGTCCGGCGACAGCTGCAGATCTGGCGCGATCAAGGCCTGGCCTGAGCCCACCCACAAGGAGCCCCCCATGTCGCAGCAGCCCGCCAATGACTTGCCCTACCAGCATGGCCTGTCCAACCGACGGCGGGTTTTGGGCGACGCCTGGGTTGATCGGTCTTTAGCCAATGCCAATGAGTTCAACCAGGAATTTCAGCAGTTGATCACGCGTTATGCGTGGCATGAAATCTGGGGTCGTCCGGCTCTGGGTGACAAGACCCGACGCCTGATGGTGCTCTCGACCATGATCGCGCTCAAGGCCTGGGAAGAATTTGCGATGCACATGCGGGCTGCTCTAGATGGTGAGCGGGACTCCCGGTTGACCGCCGACGACATCAAAGAGGTCATCCTGCAATCGGCCATCTATTGCGGGGTGCCTGCTGCCAACCACGCCTTCTCGATCGCCGCCGACATTTTGAGAGAGCGCGGCTTGCTGCCGCCCAAGAAGCCATGATTTTCACCAGGGCCATGGCATCCATGGTCTCCATCCAGACCACCGGCCGCTGACATGACCGCGCCTCGTCTGCACATGACCGAGCAGGGGCAGGGGCCTTGCGTGGTTCTCAGTCATGCCCTGGGCTGTGATCTGGGCATGTGGGACGCTGTGGCCGAGCGCTTGCAGCGGCGTTGGACCGTGGTGCGGTACGACCACCGCGGCCATGGAAGCTCGCACGAGCCACCGGGCCCCTGGAGTATCGACATGCTGGCCGATGATGCCGCGGCGCTGATTGCCGGGCTCAACCGGGGGCCTGTGCATTTTGTGGGTCTGAGCATGGGGGGCATGACCGCCCAGGCTCTTGCAGTGCGGCACCCTGCAGCGGTTCGCAGCATCACGGTGGCCAACTCCGCCAGCTTTTACGACGAGGCGGCCCGGGCCATGTGGCAAACCCGGATCGAGACGGTGCGCCGGCAAGGCTTGGCTGCGATTGCACCGATGGCCATGCAGCGCTGGTTCACCCGGGCCTTCCGTGAGGATCAGCGCAGCGGCGGTGCCCAGCAGGTCGCACGTCTGCAGCAGCGGCTTGAGGCCATGTCGGCATCGGCCTATGCGGCAGCCTGTGAGGCGGTGGCCGCCATTGATTTTCGGCAGAGCAATGCGCGGGTTGTGTGCCCGAGCTTGGTGATCGCAGGCACGCTCGATGAAGCCACTCCGGTGTCGGCCTCTGAGCAGATCGTGACCGAAGTCCCGGGTGCCCAGCTTCGTGTGCTTGAGGCCGCGCATCTCAGCGCGGTAGAAAGACCGGACGAGTTTGTTCAGATGCTGGAGACTTTCTGGGGCCGCCTCTGAGCGGGGGATGCGCAGCTTTTTCCCATGCAGCGTGGGTCATCACGGGGCTGCCGACGGATCGGACATGGCGGCACAATGACCGCATGGTCACCCAAGACAGCGCATACACGGTCGATGAGCGGCAGGTGCAGTGGACGGCTGTGCGGGCACAGGGCGCTGGCGGGCAGAACGTCAACAAGGTCTCCTCGGCGGTGCATCTGCGCTTTGACATCGCGGCATCTTCTTTGCCCGAGCCGGTCAAGGCGCGCTTGCTCGCCAGCGGTGACCGTCGCATCAGCCAGGACGGTGTTTTGGTGCTCAAGTCACAGCGGCATCGGACCCAGGACGCCAATCGGGCGGCAGCCATGGCCCGTCTGCAAGAGTGGGTGGACAAACACGCAAGGGAAGCCAAAACCCGGCGGCCGACGCGACCCACGCGGGCCTCGCAAGTGCGCAGGCTGCAGGGCAAGGCCGAACGATCGGCCCTCAAGGAATCACGCGGCCCGGTCCGTGAAGCTTGAGGTCAAGCGCCATGACTACTGCATCGAGACTCCAGACCGACATGGCTGCTGATGGGACCGCTGATCGGGTGCTGCCCGAAGTGGCGGATCTGCTGGTGCGAGCCCGCGTCATGAAGACCCCGTGCGGGGCCGGCTTTCTGATTTGGCATG
>JBILUT010000307.1:0-3030 GCA_044370875.1 Polaromonas sp.
CGGCCGCGGCCTCAGCTGCTCGGCCGCAGGGCGTATTTCTGGATTTTCTCGATCAGGGTGGTGCGCTGCAGATTGAGCAGCCGCGCAGTCTGCGACACATTGCCTTCTGTGCGCTCGAGCGCTTGCTGAATCAAGTCGCGCTCAATGTCGGCCAGCCGCTCCTTCAGGCTCAGTCCTTCGGGCGGCAAGATCGGCCCGGCTGATCCCTGGGCCATCAAGATGATGCTCTCCACATCGCTGACACCGCAGGCCTCTGGTTCGCCGCTTGCCGGGTTCTCTGTGGGCGCAGCCTCAATCGGCAACAGGCTGGTGCTGGGGTTGGCGCAGCGCTCGGCCTGCAGAACCGCCAGGCCCTTGGGCAGCAGCGTGGCCGGGACAGTGCCCAGGGCCAGATGCTCGCCGGTGAAAAGGGTGCTGAAGCGGTCCACCAGGTTGGACAGCTCCCGCACATTGCCCGGCCAGTTGTAGGCTCGTATGGCTTGCAGAAAGTCTTCGGTGAATGTGATGCAGGGCTGACCCTTGGGCGCAAACCGCTTGGCAAAAAAGTCCAGCAGTTCCGGCAGGTCGTCCGGCCGATCGCGCAGCGCGCAGGTGTGCAGTGGCAGCACGTTGATGCGGTAGTACAAATCTTCCCGAAAGCGCCCGGCGCTGATCTCTGCTTCCAGGTCGCGGTGCGTCGCCGCCACCACCCGCACATCCACCGGTACGGGTTTGGCGCTGCCGATGGGGTCGACCTGCCGCTCCTGCAGCACGCGCAGCAGCTTGACCTGCATGTCCATCGGCAGGTCCCCAATCTCGTCAAGAAACAAGGTGCCGCCGTGGGCCAACTCAAAACGTCCCACCCGATCGGCCATGGCCCCTGTAAAAGCCCCCTTGCGATGGCCAAAGAGTTCGCTCTCGATCAAATCTTTGGGGATGGCACCGCAGTTGATCGGCACAAAGTTACCGCCGCGGCGATCCGATTGCTCGTGCAGGGCGCGCGCCACCAGCTCCTTGCCTGTTCCGCTCTCGCCGGTAATCAGAACCGTCGCCTGCGAGTTGGCCACCCGGGTGATCATGGCGCGGACTGCCTGTGCCGCCGGGCTTTTCCCGATGAACGGGCTTGTTATTGACATTTCAATAGCTTTTTGAGAACTTCTGTGATGAAGTCTGACACAAATAGTAAAAAAATCAAATAATTTGTTGCATGGTCTCGGGGTGTTCAGGGCTTTGTCTTGTTTCAGCACCGAGCCTGCGCCCACTCAAGGTTGCCGGCCTGATGCCGATTCAACCTGCGTCTAGCAGCACCACGCCCCGACTCATCCAGGAATCAGCATGAAACCCTCACACCTTTTCTCTCGCGGTCTGGTCTGGACTTGCGCCGCCGCTGCGCTGGCGGTCCTCTCGGGCTGCCAGGCCCTCGCGCCGCTGCTCCAGCCCCAAGCTGCCGCATCTCAGGCCGCTGCTGCGGAGACGCCTCAGGCTTCGGCCGCTCGTCCGGCACCGCGCGCCGAATCGGCCGGCGTGGTCGCCCCCTTGGTTGAAAAGCGTGAGACCCTGACGGCCACAGGCTATGCGGTCATTAGCGTGCAAAACCATCGCAACCCGGCGCAGCAGCGCCTGATGGCCATTCGCGCCGCCAAGCTGGAGGCCTATCGCTCGCTGGCCGAGCAGGTGTATGGCCAGCAACTCGACGCCACCACCACCGTGGCCGACATGGTGGTGCAAAGTGATGCCTTCCGCGCCCGGGTTGAAGGGGTGATCTACGGCGCTGTTCTGGTCAGCATCACGCCCACCGGTGACGACACCTACGAAACCACCCTGAGCCTTGACAAGGCCGTGGTGCAAGATTTGCGCGCCCTGTACCTGGGCCATGTGCAGGCCCGGGCGCGTTAAGCCATGGCCATGCGCGCGCATGCCTCTGCAGTGACGGGGACCGGTGCCTGGCGCGCCGGTGCCTGGCTGCTGGCGGCTGCGCCCCTCTTGGGCTGGGCCGCTGGGCTGACCCCCGAGGAACGCCTGGAGGCTTTGCGCCATGGTTTGGCTCAGCAGTCTTTGCTGGGCGCCACGCAGGTGCAGACCACATCGTGGATCGACAGCCAGGGCGCGCTTCGTGAAGCCAGCAGTTTTCGCACCGGCATGCAGGTGCGCGGTGTGCGGGTGCTCTCGTACGCGCGTGATGAGCAGGGCGCTCCGCAGGCTCGCTTGCAACTCGATTCGCCCCAGGATTTGCTCAAGACGCAGGCTGCCACCGGCCGACCCGATGCCGCCGCCTGCCGCCACAGAGACAAGTTGCAGCATGTGCTGGGCCTGCAAATGCAAGCGCTCGGTCGTTGGAGTGTTGACGAGTTGCACCTGCAGCGCGATGCCCTCTCGATACTCAGCCAATCGTGGCGCGAGGCGCCTTGGCAGGCCTCGCGTTGGCAGCTGGTTGAACTGCCGGCGACGTCCGCTCCGGCGGCGCGCACCAGTGCCGAGGTCTACGAGCGGTTGCTGACGGGAGGCTCGGCGCTCGCGCCAGCCCTGCCTTGGCACCTGTCGGTCACGCTTGAGCCGGTGCCGGTTGTGGCCGAGCGCCAATGGCTGCCTTGGTCGCCGCCCGCGCCAACCCGCGTCCGGGTCAGCCTCTCGCTGCAGTCGCCGCGTGACAAGAAGCCGGCCCTGCAGCGCTCGGCCGAGCTGTCTGTTCAGACCCAGGCGACCAACTGGTCAGCCCCGAGCCTGGATGCGGCCAGCCGAGACGGGCTCAAGGTCCTGGTGCAGGCCTGGTCCAAGGCAGTGACCGAGCGTCTGGCCTGCGAGCCGGTGCAGGTTCAGGTGGTTCAGGCTGGCGGCGACCGCCTTCAGATTGACCAGGGCGCTCTGGCCGGCGTTCAGGCCGGCGATGAATGGCTGGTGTCGGACCGGCGACGCTGGCCCTCCCGCATGCTGGAGAAAGACGCAGCCTCCTCGCTGGTGCTTGCGCGGGTGGAACGGGTGTCCGATCATCAGGCTCAGCTGCAGGTGCTGGCCGGGCCGTCGGCCGCCATCAAGCCTCGTTGGCAGGCCTGG
>JBILUT010000308.1:0-3009 GCA_044370875.1 Polaromonas sp.
CCATGGCCGCGCGGCCGATGTTGTAGCGCTTGGCCACTTGCTCGGCGGTTTGCAACATGTTCCAGTAAATCTCTGGTTTCTGCTGGTCCAGTGCCGGGTCCTTGAGCATGTGCTGGTTCATTTCCTGCTGCACACAGGAAATGCTCTCTACGCCGCCAGCCACATAGACGCTGCCCTCGCCCGATGCGATGCGCTGCGCAGCCAGGGCAATGGTCTGCAGACCTGATGAACAAAAGCGGTTGACCGTCATGCCCGAAACGCTGACTGGCAGCCCGGCCTTCAGGGCAATCTGGCGGGCAATGTTGGCCCCGGTGGCACCTTCGGGGTTGGCGCAACCCATGATCACGTCTTCCACCTCGCCGGCATCGATGCCGGCGCGCTGTACCGCGTGCTCGACCGCGTGGCCCCCCAAGGTGGCCCCGTGGGTCATGTTGAAGGCACCCTTCCAGCTTTTGGTCAGGGGTGTACGGGCGGTCGATACGATGACGGCTCGGCTCATTCGGAAATCTCCTGGGTGCCCAAGGTGGGGGATCTCATGCGTTATTGAAGGTCTTGCCCTCGGCGGCCAGCCGCGCCAGCAAGGGGGCCGGCTGCCAGAAGGCTGCGTCGTCCTGAGGATTGCGCGCAAAGCGCTGCATGGCTTGCACGACATTGAACAGGCCCATGCTGTCGGCATAGTGCATCGGACCACCACGCCACAAAGGAAAGCCGTAGCCAGTGACGTAGACCATGTCAATATCGCTGGCGCGCTGGGCAATGCCCTCCTCCAGGATATGGGCGGCCTCATTGACCAGCGCGAACACCAAGCGCTGCACGATCTCCTCATCCTCGATGCGGCGTGGCTTGATGCCCAGGCTGGCCCGGTGCTGTTCGATCATCTGCACCACCGCCGCGCTGGGCTGGGCGTCACGCCGGCCGGCGGCGTAGTCGTACCAGCCGCTGCCAGTCTTCTGGCCGAAACGACCCGCTTCACAAAGCAGGTCAGCGGTCTTGCTGTAGCGCAGCCCGGGCTTTTCCTGATAGCGACGCTTGCGGATGGCCCAGCCGATGTCGTTGCCCGCCAAATCACCCATGCGAAACGGACCCATGGCAAAACCGAATTTTTCGGCCGCCTTGTCCACCTGGGCCGGCGTGCAGCCCTCATCAAGCAGGAAGCCGGCCTGCCGGGCGTATTGCTCAATCATGCGATTGCCGATGAAACCATCGCAAACACCGGAGACCACCGCTGTCTTGCGGATCTTCTTGCTCAGGCTCATGGCAGTGGCCAGCACGTCCTTGGCCGTGAGCTTGCCACGCACCACTTCCAACAGCTTCATCACATTGGCCGGGCTGAAAAAATGCAGGCCGATCACATCCTGCGGACGGCTGGTCCAAGCGGCGATGCGATCCACATCCAGCGTGGAGGTGTTGGTGGCCAAGATTGCGCCGGGCTTGCACACCCGGTCAAGCTGGCCAAACACCTGCTCCTTGACGCCCATGTCTTCAAACACCGCTTCAATGACCAGATCGGCCTGGACCAGATCGGTCAGAGCCAAGGAGGGCTTGAGCAGGGCCAGCCGCTCCTGCATCTTGTCGGCCTGCAGCTTGCCCTTGCGCACCTGCGCCTCGTAATTGCCTTTGAGGATATGAAGTCCTCGGTCCAGAGCCTGCGCACTGGTCTCGACGAGGGTGACGGGGATTCCCGCATTGAGGAAATTCATCGCGATGCCGCCCCCCATGGTGCCAGCGCCGACGATGCCGACCGACTGCACGGAGCGCTTGGGCGTGTCGTCGGGCACATCGGGAATCTTGGCCGCCGCGCGCTCGGCGGCGAATAAATGACGAAGAGCGCGGGACTGCGGGGTCCACATCAGGTTGATGAACATCTCCCGCTCGCGCAGCATGCCTTCCTCGAAGGTCAATCGCGTGGCGTTTTCGACGGCGTCCACACATTTGACCGGTGCCGGTAGATTGCGTGCCATGGCCGATGCGGTGTTGCGTGCGAACTGAAAGTACGCGTCACCCTGCGGATGGGCACACTTGAGATGCCGCACCAGGGGCAGTGGTCGTACGTCGGCCACTTCATGGGCCAGCGCCACCGCCTGGCTCAGCAGGGTGTCCACTGAATCGGCCATGCGATCGAACAGCTTTTGCCCAGGCAAACGGGCGAGGAACTCGCTTTTGACCGGCTCGCCACTGAGAATCATGTTCAGAGCCGGCTCCACGCCGATGACCCGGGGCAATCGCTGGGTCCCCCCGGCTCCTGGCAGCAAGCCAAGTTTGACCTCGGGCAAGGCCACCTGAGCCCCGGGCGCAGCAATGCGGTAGTGGCAGCCCAGAGCCAATTCCAGCCCGCCGCCCATCACCACCGCGTGCAGCGCTGCCACGATCGGTTTTTCCGACAGTTCACAAGCGCGAATGACACTGAGCAAATTGGGCTCGGCCAACGCGGCGGGCTTGCCAAATTCACGGATATCAGCGCCGCCCGAGAAGGCCCTGCCGGCCCCGGTGATGACGATGGCGCGGATGCCAGCATCAGAATTGGCTTGCTCAAGCCCGTCCGTGATGGCCTTGCGCGTTGCAAAGCCCAGGCCGTTGACCGGTGGGTTGTCCAGAGTGATCACGGCCACCGAGCCGTGCTTGTCGTAGCGTGCCGTCATGGGCGGTGCCTCTGCTCAAAAAGGGTGTTGGGAAAGACGTAGAAGGCAATGGTCCGACCGAGAAATAGCACGATCGTACTTTTCAAAAAATGATTGTAGTTCGCAAGCCCACCCCAGACTTCACAACTCTTTAAGGGTCCAGCCATTGACGCCGGAGAGACTCCTGCGCCTGTAACTGGTCCGGCTTGCCGCTGAAGACCACCTGCCCCCGCCCGAGCATCAGCACGCGGTCAGCCAGTTGCAAAGAAAGGTCGAGCTTTTGTTCCATCAGCAGGACTGCTGCGCCCTGTTGCGCCTGTTGCCGCAGGATCTGACCGACCCGGTGAACGAGATGCGGCGCCAGGCCCTCGGTGGGCTCGTCTGCGATCAG
>JBILUT010000310.1:0-2987 GCA_044370875.1 Polaromonas sp.
ACATAGCCCAGCCCTTCCAGCAACGGCAGGGCCAGACCGGCGGACAGTGCCAAATTGAGCTTGGCGGCAAAGTTCCACCAGCCAAAACAAGCGCCCGCTGTGGTCTGACCCTGCGCATCGCGCGAGGACTGCAACAGGCCGGCGAGCATGGCCGAAGGCAGGGCCAGGTCTGCCCCCAAGGCCACGCCTGAGAGCACGCAAACCACAAGGAACCAGGCTGCATCACCGGCACCGAGCCAGGCCGCCCAAACAAAAACGCCAACGGCCAGCATCATGCCGATCCACCAGCTGCGCGCCAGGCCGACGCGTCGCACCAGCATCAACCACAGCGGCATGGAGGCCGCTGCACTGAGGAAATAGCTGCCCAGGAACGCAGGCTCCAGATGCGCTGGGGCCTGCAAGCGGTCTTGCACAAAAAACAGCACCAGCGTCGCCGGAATGGCGCTGGCAATTCCATTGAGCATGAAAACCCCGAGAAGGCGGCGGAACCGCGACTCGCGCAGAGGCTGCCAGAGCGAGGTAACACTGGGCGGTGCCGCCAGGACAGGCGGCTGGCTGCGACTCCAGGTCCACCAGGCCAGGGCCAGCAAGATCACAAAGGGAAGCAAGGCCATCGGCAGCCCCATCAGACCCGGGAGCACCGAGGCCAACAAGACGCCGATCAAGGCCATCAGTTCACGGGCCGAGGTGATGCGGCTGCGCTGCATCTCATCGCCGCCGAGCATCGCACCCCACGACTGGTGCGCAATGCTCAGCAGGCTGTAGCCCAGATAGGTAACGATCAAGGTAGCAGCGGCCCAAAGCAGCAGATCGGCAGGGCCCGGCGCCGACAGAAACCAATCTGGCGCAAACAGCAGCAACAAGCCCAGCGCCAGCATCAGGGCGGCCCCCGCACCGGCTACCAGTACGGTGCGGCTTGAACGCGCCAGCAGGCGGTCATTGAGACGACCGAGCCAGGGATCGAGCAGCGCGTCGAACAAGCGGGCGCCTAGCAAAACCAGCCCCAGAGCGGCCAGCGGCACGCCATACTGCTTGGCATAGTGGTTGGGCAAGATCACGTACAGCGGCAGGGCCGCAAACGCCAAGGGCATACCCAGCAGCCCATAGGCCAGCACGTTGCGCCAGGCAAAAGGCCCGCTCATGGCTGCAAGCCCAACAAGGCTCTGCGCATCGCCGGCTCAGAGGTCTGCGGCGACAGCCAGATGCCGAAGAAGCGCCGCGCAAATTCAATATCGCGAACCTCACCCTGGAATCGTCCATTGATCCAAAAAGAAGCGCCAGCACCCGGGCGCTGCAGCCCCACCAGTCGATCGCCTTGCCGCACATCGGGAAACACACGCAGCATCTCGTCGAGCCAGCGCCGCTCCTGATCGGCCGATAACGCGCCGCTGCGCTGCATTTCCCGGATTGAGCGCTCGGCCAAATCGCGCCCTTTAATGTCGCGCAGATACCGAATCTCTAGCGCCAGCGGCTGTGCCTCAAGCGTGGCCACGCTCGCACCCGGCGCAGTCCACAGGGCGGCGTCATAAACCTCAAAGCCCCAGACACGCAGGCGCGTCTGCCCGCGAAGACTGAGCTCGCCGACAGACTGCACCAGGTCGGGGGGCAACATCGGCGCGGCGGGCGCCTGCTGCTGGGCAGCCACCGGCAAGGCGGTCTTCAGGACGATGGCACAGAGAGCGCCTGCAACCAGACGCAGGAACAACTTGAACATGGGCGCCTACGGTTTGAGCAGTGTGTACTGCACCACGTCGGTGTTGCGTTCTGCAAAGGCCGCCTCACAGTAGGCCAGATAGAACTCCCAGATTCGGACAAAGCGTCGATCAAAGCCCAGCGCCAGCACCTGTGATTCCTGCTCCAGGAAAGCCTGCCGCCAGCGCGCCAAGGTCAGCGCATAGTCCTGACCAAAACAGAACTCATCAACCACCCGCAGGCCCGCCTGATGAGCCTGTTCGCGAAAGGCTTGGGGGCTGGGCAGGCAGCCCCCCGGAAAGATGTATTGCTGAATGAAGTCGGTGGACTGCAGGTAGCGTTCAAACAAGTCATCGGCAATCACAATGCTCTGGATGCAGGCCCGGCCACCGGGCTTGAGCAATCGAGCCAGCGCGCCGAAGTAAGTGGGCCAGTACTCTCGGCCCACGGCCTCGATCATCTCGATCGAGCAGATCGCATCAAACTGCCGGTCGGCCGGGTTGTCCCGGCCGATGTCGCGGTAATCCTGCAAACGCAACTGCACACGGTCTGCTGCCGCACAGCGTTCCATGCGGGCTTGGGCCCAGGCCAGCTGCTCGGTGCTGAGCGTCACGCCCACCAGGCTGGCGTCAAACTCGAGCGCGGCCATCTCAGCCAAAGCACCCCAGCCGCAGCCGATCTCGAGCACCCGGTCGCCAGGCTGCACGCCGGCCATGCGCAGGGCGCGCCGGACTTTGGCGCGCTGAGCCTGGCGCATGTCGTCTTGGGGTGACTCGAAGAGGGCCGAGCTGTAGTTCATGGTGTCATCCAGCCACAGCTCATAAAACGCGTTGCCCAGGTCGTAGTGGGCATGGATGTTTTTCTGGCTGTTGCTGCGGGTGTTGCGATTGAGCAGGTGCCGCACGCGGTAGGCCAGGCGACCGAGCCAGGTGCCGTAGATCACATCCTCGACCTCACGGCGATTGGCAATGAAGAGGCGCAACAGCGCAGTCAGATCGGGCGTGCTCCAGTCGCCGGCGATGTAGCTCTCGGCAAAACCGATGTCGCCCGACTTCAGGGCGGCGGCGCAGACATTCCAGTTGTTCAGGCGCAGGGTTGCTACCGGTGCCTGCCCGCTGCCGATACGATGGGCAGAACCATCGGGCAGGCTCAGGTTCAGGCTGCCGTGCTTGAGCCGGTTCAACAGCTTGAGGACCGTTTGGGCGGCAGCCGGTGCGCCGGCAGGCAGCCTCAGCCCCTGCGGGGCGGCAGATGAGTTAGAGGTCATGGTCATCGAGTGAGGAACTGCCCGGGCG
>JBILUT010000309.1:0-2987 GCA_044370875.1 Polaromonas sp.
GATGCGGCTGCCGGGCAGTTGGGCCTGATCGCTCAGCAGCCGCGGCTGCAGCCCGGCCAGGGCGTGCAGGCCTTGTTCGACGAACATCTTGAAGGAGTCATCGATGGTTCGCGCCAGCACCAACTCAGCGTGCTTCAGGGTGCGCTGCAGGTACAGGGTGTAGGCGCCAGCATCCATGCTGGCAATGCGCACGCCCGCACGATCGACCTCGCTGAGACTGTTCAGCGGGGAACCTGCCGGTACCAGGTAACCCGCGGGAATTTCCAGGTAGGGCGGCGAGAAGGCGATCTTGGCTGCTCGCGCTGGCTCATCGGCCAGGAAGGCCACATCCCAGGCGTCATTGCTGACGGCATCGCCCAGCAGGCCAGGTGAAGGATAGGGGACAAATCGCAGGACGACCCCGAGTTCAGCCGCCAGGGCGCGCGCCAGGTCGGGGACGATGCCTTGCGGATCGGTCTGACCCGTGCCCGGCTTGATAAGCAGGAAATTCGACAGATTCAAGCCCACCCGCAAGACCCCACTTGGGGCCAATTCCTGCAAGGCGCGCGCGTGATCGTGATCGGTTTGCACTTCACTCTCCTGAGGGCTGGGTGTGGATTCAATTGCACCATAGCCTGGCATGCAGGCCTGTCCGTGACCTTGCCCGCCCCGGCGGGGCCGGGGCCAGCCCACGTGAGCCTGCAATCCCGAGCGGCACGGCGGGTTGGCCCCGGCCGGTGACAATACGTCCATGCATCAGGGAACCGTCAGGCGCAGCGACCCTGGGCAAGCGGCGGCGCAATCAAAAGACGTCAGCCCGGTCGCACTCTCCCGGCTTGCGGAGCCGTTGGTCTCGCCTGCGCGCGTGGCAGAGCTCGAACGCGAGTTGCAGCGCTTGCGGCAGCGCTGCGAGGAGCTCGATGGTTTTGCTCATGCGGTGGCGCACGATTTGCGCTCTCCCTTGAGTGCGATCGATGGTTTTTCTACCCTGCTCGAGGAGTCCTTGCGCGATCTGCCGCAAGACCAGGCAAGTCAGGCGCGGCATTGGGCCTCCCGGGTGCGCACCGCCGCGCAGCAGATGGGCGAGCTGATCGAAGGCTTGCAGGCGCTGGCCCAGCTGTCGCGCTCCCCCCTGAAGATGGCCGCCGTCAATTTGAGCGAGCTGGCCGAGCAGATTCTGGCCCAGATGGTTCAGCGCCATCCCTCGCCGCCCATCGAGGCCGTGGTACAGCCCGGTTTGCAGGCCGTCGGCGATCGCCGCCTGCTGCGGCAGCTGCTTGAAAATCTGATCGACAACGCGCGCAAATTCAGCGCGCGCCGTCCTCGGGTGCAGATCGAATTCGGACGCCTGTCGCAGCCCGATGACTCGCCGGCGCCTGTGGGCGCCTATTTCGTGGCTGATCGTGGTGCCGGCTTTGACATGGCGCAGGCAGCCCGCCTTTTTCAGCCCTACGAGCGGCTGCATCGGCAGGAAGAGTTTGCCGGCTTGGGCCTGGGCTTGGCCATTGTTCGGCGCATCGCGGCTCGCCATGGCGGGCAGGTGTGGGCGCAGTCGCAGCTCGCGCAAGGCGCTCGGATTTACTTCACATTAGATGCTGCTGCGGATCTCCCGCCAAGCGCACAACAAGGGGCATGACCATGCAAGACGAAGATCGCAGCGCCAACGGTTCGGCCGCAGGGGATGCCACGCCAGAGGCGCCCCGAGGTTCACGCCGCACGTCCTTCAAGGCGCAGATGCTGCAGGCCCGCGAGGACGCCATCGTTCAGGCCGTCAACCGGTTGCTGGCGGAAAAAGGCTTTGACCTGATGACGGTTGACGAGGTGGCTGCCGAAGTCGGTATTGCCAAGGCCAGCCTCTACAAGCACTTTCCCAGCAAGGAGGACTTGGCCGCAGCAGCCATGGTGCGAGTGCTCACCCAGGCCGAGGATTTTTTGGATCAACTGCCCAAGCAGGCCAGCCCGATCGAGCAGCTCAAGGCGGTGGTGCGCTGGATGATGCGTCTGCAACTGGCGGGCCAGATGCCAACACTGCCCAGCCAGAACTCAAGCCTGCGTGCTCGGCTGATGGCCAATACCGCCTATCTGGATTTACTGGTGCACGTCAGCGACCGGCTCGGCGCTTGGATTGAGGCCGCACAGGCCGATGGCAGCATCGACCCCGCGCTACCGCCTATTCTGGTGCTCTACACCGTGTATTCGCGCGCTTGCGATCCGGTCCTTGAGTTCATGAAGGCGAGCGGCCAGTTTGACGACGAAGCCATCGTCGAATGGGTTACCGGCACCTGCTTCAACGGCCTGATCGCGCGTTGAGTCCTCGCAGGCGCGTTGGCCCTGCTCAGGGGTCCTCGCTCTGGCTGCGTTCGGTGTGCTGGTTGCGCGCCACCTGCACGGCCAGGCACAGGTCGTCCCAGGCCTTGCCTTTGTCGGCGGGGTGGCGCAGCAGAGCGGCGCAGTCATAGCTCGCCACCGCCGGCATGCCCCACAGATCGTGCACCTGTCCGCGTAGCTGTCCCAGCGGCTCGTTGCTCTCCAGCAGCGCCTGAGCGGCCAGGCGCCCCATGATGAACACCAGGTCAGGCTCACTGTGCGCCAGGGCATCTTCCAGGCCCGCCACCCCTGTCTGAGCCTGCGTGCGCACCAAAGGGGCCAGCCACACGGTGTGAGCCCGATGCAGGCCTGCAGCCTTGAGCATGGCCTGCATCAGCCGCTGTGCATCGCCGCTGCCGTCGTCATGACGCTGCTCGGCCAACAACAACCAGCGCGGCCCCTGCGCTGCGCGCTCATCATGGGGGTCGTGCAGCGGCTGCAAGGGTCCGACTTGCCAACCGCTTGCGGTCAGCCCGGACTCTTTCGCTGACTCTGCAGGGTCGGCTGGAGCTTGGGCGGACGCTGTTCGGGCCAGCCGTTTGCTCGCGATCGCTTGTGCCGCCGGGGCACCTTGTTGGCGCTCTTGCGGCGTTGCCGCTGCCCTTACCGCCTCTGCGGGCGCGGGGCTGGCCGGCTCGCTT
>JBILUT010000311.1:0-2978 GCA_044370875.1 Polaromonas sp.
CTTCGACTTCGGGATCCACCAGGCCCGTAGGTCGCACAACCTGCTCGACGACCTGCCCGGAGCGCTGTTGTTCATAGGCGGCTGGCGTGGCCGAGACAAAGATGGCCTGGCGCATGCGCGCCTCAAACTCCTCAAACCGCAAGGGGCGATTGTCCAAGGCACTGGGCAGCCGAAAGCCGTACTCGACCAGCGTCAGCTTGCGGGAGCGATCGCCGTTGTACATGGCATTGAGCTGGCCGATCATGACGTGGCTCTCGTCGAGAAACATCAAGGCATCGGCCGGCAGGTAGTCGCACAAGGTCGCCGGCGGTGCGCCGGGCGGCGAACCACTGAGGTGGCGACTGTAGTTCTCGATGCCCTTGCAATGCCCCACTTCAGAGAGCATCTCCAAATCGAAACGGGTGCGCTGCTCCAGCCGCTGGGCTTCCACCAATTTGCCCGCGGCCACCAATTCAGCGACTCGGGCGGATAGCTCCAGTTTGATGCTCTCCACCGCCGCGAGCACCTTGTCACGAGGGGTGACATAGTGGCTCTTGGGATAGATCACGAAGCGCGGGATTTTCTGGCGGATGCGACCGGTCAGTGGGTCGAACAGATGCAGCGACTCGACCTCGTCATCAAACAGCTCCAGTCGGATGGCCAGTTCAGAGTGCTCAGCCGGAAACACATCGATCACATCGCCCCGCACGCGGAAGGATCCGCGACCGAATTCCATGTCATTGCGCCCGTACTGCATGCGGATGAGACGCGCAATGATGTCCCGCTGGCCAATTCGATCGCCCTGCCGAACAATGAACCGCATCTCGGTGTAATCCTCGGGAGCACCGATGCCGTAGATCGCACTGACCGTGGCAACGATGATCGTATCCCGCCGCTCAAGCACGCTCTTGGTGGCCGAAAGACGCATCTGCTCAATGTGCTCATTGATCGCCGAGTCCTTCTCTATGAAGAGGTCTCGCTGAGGCACATAGGCTTCGGGCTGGTAGTAGTCGTAGTAGCTCACAAAGTACTCGACCGCGTTACGAGGGAAAAACTCTCGAAACTCGCTGTAAAGCTGCGCAGCCAAAGTTTTGTTGGGCGCAAATACGATCGCCGGACGGCCCAAGCGGGCAATCACATTGGCCATGCTGAAAGTCTTGCCTGAGCCGGTCACGCCAAGCAGGGTCTGGAAGGCTTCCCCATCTCGCACGCCTTCTACCAGCTTGGCGATCGCCTGCGGCTGATCTCCAGCCGGCTGGTAAGGCATGAACAACTCGAAGGGCGAGTCATCAAAGCGCACGAATTGCCCTTGCGCCGGCGCTGCGGCGCCGCTCGAATCGACATCGACGGGGGACTGTGACATTGGGCGTTGTGGGCACCGTTAAAATCGGTGCAACCAGACAGCATACGCGATTGCTCGCCGCCGGTTCCGTCCGGAACGCGTCCTGCCAGTCTTGCCAGCCCCAACAATTGCCCCCAACCAGCAGCCCGGAACCTCAGCATGTCCCTGTTCAATGCCGTCGCCATGGCCCCTCGCGATCCGATTCTGGGTCTCAACGAGCAATTTGCCGCCGACCCCAATCCGAAAAAAGTGAACCTGGGGGTGGGCGTCTACTACGACGACGAGGGCAAGCTGCCGCTGCTGCATTGCGTATTGGCCGCCGAAAGAAAGATGTCTGAAAAGCCGGCTCCCCGCGGCTACTTGCCCATTGACGGTATCGCCGCCTATGACCAGGCAGTCAAGGGCCTGGTCTTCGGGGAAGGCAGCGAACCGGTGCGCGCCGGCCGGGTCGCCACCGTGCAGGCCCTGGGTGGTACCGGAGGCCTGAAGATCGGTGCCGACTTCCTGCGCCAGCTCCAGCCGGGCTCGAAGGTTCTGATCAGCGATCCGAGCTGGGAAAACCATCGCGCCCTGTTCTCGAACGCAGGCTTCCAAGTGGAAAGCTACCCCTACTACGACGCGACGCGACGCGGCGTCAATTTCGACGGCATGCTAGCCGCCCTGAAGACCGCCCCGGCCGGCACGATCGTCGTGCTGCATGCGTGCTGCCACAACCCGACTGGCTATGACATCAGTGCCGCGCAATGGGACCAGGTGATTGCAGCGGTCAAGGCCGGCGGATTGATCGCCTTTCTGGACATGGCCTACCAGGGCTTCGGGCATGGCATCGCCGAAGATGGCGCGGTGGTGGGAAAATTTGTCGCCGCCGGTCTGGATTTTTTTGTCTCGACCTCTTTCTCAAAGAGCTTTAGCCTCTACGGCGAGCGAGTGGGTGCACTCAGCGTCCTGTGTCAGACCAAGGACGAGGCGGACCGGGTCCTGAGCCAGCTCAAGATCGTCATCCGAACCAACTACTCCAACCCGCCCACCCATGGCGGCGCCATCGTGGCCACGGTCCTGGGTACACCCGAACTGCGACAGCAGTGGGAACAAGAACTGGCCGGCATGCGCAGCCGCATCAAGCAGATGCGGCAAAGGCTGGTCGATGGCCTGAAGGCGGCAGGGGTCAAACAGGACATGAGCTTTATCACCAGCCAGATCGGCATGTTTAGCTACTCGGGGCTGAGCAAAGAGCAGATGGTGCGTCTGCGCAGCGAGTTCGGGGTCTATGGCACCGACACCGGTCGCATGTGCGTCGCGGCCCTGAACAGCCGCAATATCGAACATGTTTGCGCCTCCATCGCGAAGGTCGCCTGATCGGCGGCTAACCCATCCAGAGCCAGTGCCAATCAGAGCTGAAGTTACCGTTTGTCAGGATACTGACAGCTATTTACCTTTTTAGGGGCGGCTCCCTCCTTCAGCAGCTCGACCGCTGGTATATTGCTGCACCGCAACAATCCCATCCCTTCACGAGGAATCAACATGCTCTACCAGGTGTACGAAACCCAGCGCACGTTGATGGAGCCTTTCGTCGACTTTGCGCAGGCGGCGGCCAAGCTGTTCAGCAATCCCCACTCGCCGGCCGGCGCGCACCCTTGGGCGCAAAGGCTGTCGGCCG
>JBILUT010000312.1:0-2972 GCA_044370875.1 Polaromonas sp.
GCTGGCGTCTTCTTGGCGGTTGGGGTCTTCTTGGCCACGGCTGGAGGGGTCTTGGCGCTGCTCTTGACGGCAGGTTTTGCAGACTTGGTGGGTTTGGCGGCAGATTTGGCAGATTTGGCAGTCGGCATGGAGGATCCTTGGATCGAAAAAGGCGGACAGTTCACGGCAAGGCGCTTGCCCCAGGGGCTTAGGGTGCGATCATTCTGAGAAATTGCAAGAGCCCAAAGCGAGTTAGATCCCGCTTTGCGAGAGCGAGCATGGAAACGGGTCAGGCTTGGCGGCAAGGGGGAGGGCGAACATTTGGGATGCAGTCCTTGCGGAGAGGTTGGCTCTCGAATCCGAGAGGACCCTGGTGCCAGGGGAGCCGTTGCCGGAGGTGCTGCTGTCGCGCTTGCCTGAAAAGCTCGCGGATTATACCAAGGGTTCCTCGATCCAGATCGCGCCGCGCAGTGCCGGGTGGCGGCTCTGTGGCTCGAGCCTTTTGCTCAGCCTTCAGGGGGAGCGCTTGACCGCGGCAAGGGCCTTGAAGCGGGCCATGGCCTGCGGATCTGAAGCAGCCCGCTGCGCGAGTTCGTCCATTTCGTGCTGCCGGGCTTTTTTGAGCAGCTCCTCAAACAGCGGCCGGGTCTCTTCCCAGCTTGGCTCGATGCCCGGCGGGATTTGGGCCAGCTGGTTGAGCGCATAGGCCTCCTGGGGATGGTCGCGCAGCCCCTCGCGCAAGGCGGCCCAGGGTTGAAGGCCGTGTTCATGAATCTGCGATTCGAGCCAGGAAAACAGCGGACCATGGGGTACGGGTAGGCTGCACAGCAGCGCGTGCTGCGCATCATCGATGCGGTCCCAGCAAGACGGTTCGGTCAGCAGCAAGCGCAGAATGCGATCTTCCCGACTGGCTGGTGCGATGCGGCCTGGCAGCCGACGGAGGGGTGCCGGGGCCGGACGTGGCAAGTCCTTGAGTTGCGCGTCAGGGGGCCAGGCAGCTTCTCGGTCGGCCCCCGGTTCGCCGCCGGCCGGACGTTTGGTGGCGCGGGCGCGGTCGCGGGCGGGTTGCCAGATCTGCAGCAACTCTCGGCTGTCGATTTGCACCAGGTCTGCCAGTTCGGCCAGCAGTTGGCGCTTGAGCGCACCGTCTGGCAGGGCGGCCCAGAGGTCCCGCGCTTGGCTGGCCATGCGGGCCCGTCCTTCCGCCGTGCCCATGTCGCAGTCCTGACTGGCTGCCTCGATCAGGAAGCGGCTCAGCGGTAGCGCCTTGTGCACCTCCTGCGCAAAGGCCTCCCGGCCTTTTTCGCGGATGAAGCTGTCAGGGTCGTGCTCGGATGGCAAAAACAGAAATTTGATTGAGCGGGTGTCACTGGCCCAGGGCAGGGCGGCATCGAGGGCCTTGCGGGCCGCCCGTCTGCCGGCCGCATCGCCGTCAAAGCTGAATACAACCGCATCGGTGAAGCGGAACAATTTCTGCACGTGTTCGGTGGTGCAGGCTGTTCCCAAGGTGGCTACCGTGTTGGCGAACCCCAGTTGTGCAAGAGCCACCACATCCATGTAGCCCTCCGTGACCAGCACGTAGCCGTGTTCGCGCAGAGCCGAACGAGCTTCGAACAGGCCATAGAGCTCCCGCCCCTTGCTGAAGACGGGCGTTTCCGGGGAATTGAGATATTTGGGCTTCTCATCGCCCAGCACCCGCCCCCCAAAGCCGATGCACTGGCCCTTGATGTTGCGAATGGGGAACATCACCCGATCGCGAAATCGGTCGTAGCGCTTGCCCTGTTCGTTGGCCTGGTCTTCGGCGGCGATCACCAGCCCGCTGTCGACCAGCGCCACATCGGCGTAGTCAGGAAAGACGCTGGCTAAAAAACGCCAGCCGGCCGGCGCGTAGCCCAGACCGAAGTGCTTGGCGATCTGGCCCGTCAAGCCGCGCTTTTTGAGATATTCGATGGCCTGAGGCGACTGTTTCAGTTGGTCCCTGTAGGCCCCCACGGCTTTTTCCAGCAGGTCGCTCAGGCTCGCTTGTTGCTCACGGGCCTGCGCCTGCCTGGCTCTTTCGGCTGGTGAGATGTCTTCCTCGGGGACTTGCAGGCCGCATTGCTGAGCCAGATCCTTCACTGCCTCCCGGAAA
The DNA here is from genome assembly GCA_044370875.1 of Polaromonas sp. Taxonomy (GTDB): domain Bacteria; phylum Pseudomonadota; class Gammaproteobacteria; order Burkholderiales; family Burkholderiaceae_C; genus Polaromonas. The sequence goes on from JBILUT010000312.1 coordinate 2,111, forward strand.
TTCATGCCCAGGTGGTCCATCAGAAATCCGATGGCGTTGCCGTTCTTGCCGCAGCCGAAGCAGTGGTAGAACTGCTTGGACGGGCTGACGGTGAATGAGGGCGACTTTTCGCTGTGAAAGGGGCACAGGCCCGAGAAATTGGCGCCGCCTTTTTTCAGCTGCACGTGGCGCCCGACGATCTCCACAATGTCGGCGCGCGCCAGCAGTTCCTGCAAAAAAGGGGTCGGGATGGCCATGACTTGAACGTGATGTCCATTGTAGGCAGCCTGGTTGCCGCCGACCGTTCAGGGCTTGGCCCTAGCGCGGTGCCATTCGGATGGCGCCATCGAGGCGGATCACCTCGCCATTGAGCATTTCGTTTTCGATGATTTGCCGGACCAGCTTGGCATAGTCCGCTGGCTGGCCCAGCCGAGCCGGGAAGGGCACCGATGCAGCCAGCGAGGCCTGAACATCCGCCGGCATGCCGGCCACCATGGGGGTGGCGAAAATGCCCGGCGCAATGGTCATGACGCGGATGCCATTGCGCGAGAGATCACGCGCGATCGGCAGTGTCATCCCCACCACCCCGCCTTTGGAGGCGCTGTAGGCGGCCTGCCCGATCTGACCGTCATAGGCCGCCACCGAGGCGGTGTTGATGATGACCCCCCGTTCCCCGGTTTCCAGCGCCTTGTTGTCACACATGGCCTGCGCGGCCAACCGGATCATGTTGAAGGTGCCGATCAGATTGACTTGGACGACTTTGCTGAAGACCGCCAGGGAGTGTGCTCCTTGCTTGCCCACTGTCTTTTCGGCCGGGGCAACGCCGGCGCAGTTGACCAGGCCCATCAGCGGACCCAGCGCGCGGGCTCGTTCAACCACGGTC
>JBILUT010000313.1:0-2961 GCA_044370875.1 Polaromonas sp.
CAAGGAGATGGAGCGCATCTTCGACATTTGCCACGGCTGCCGCCGCTGCGTGAGCCTGTGCGGCTCGTTTCCGACCCTGTTCGATCTGGTCGATGAGGGGCCGACCGGTGAGCTCGATGGCGTCGATGAGAAAGACTTTTGGAAGGTGGTTGACCAGTGCTACCTGTGTGATCTGTGCTACCTGACCAAATGCCCCTACGTGCCGCCGCACGAGTTCAATTTGGATTTTCCGCACACCATGCTGCGGGCCAAGGCCATCAAGTTCAAGAAGGGCGAAGTGGGGGCGGGTGAGCGTTTTCTGGCTTCCACCGATGTGCACGGATCCTTCGCGGGCATTCCCATCGTGGTGCAGGCCGTCAATGCGGTCAGCAAGACCAAAGTGGCCCGCAAGGTGATGGAATCAACCTTGGGTGTGGATCAGCGCGCCTGGCTGCCTTCTTTGGCCACCCATAAGTTTCGCTCCAGCGCGAGCGAGGCCACCAGCTCGCAGGTCAAGGACGGGGCCACCACGCCTGGCAAGGTGGTGATCTTCTCGACTTGCTATGTCAACTACAACGAGCCGGGTATCGGTCATGACCTGCTCAAGATCCTTGACCACAACGAGATTCCTTATGTCATCGTCGAGAAAGAGCAGTGCTGCGGCATGCCCAAGCTCGAACTGGGTGATTTGGAGTCGGTTGATGAAAGCAAACAGGCCAATGTGCCGGTGCTGGCCCGTTATGCGCGCGATGGCTTTGCAATTCTCAGCGCGGTGCCCAGCTGTACCTTGATGTTCAAGCAGGAGATTCCGCTGATGTACCCCGACGATGTCGAGGTGCAGTTGGTCAAGGAGCATATGTGGGACCCGTTTGAGTACCTGATGGCGCGCAAGCGTGATGGCCTGCTCAAGACCGAGTTCCCGCAGAGCCTGGGCAAGATCAGTTATCAGATCCCTTGTCATGGTCGCGTGCAGAACATCGGCAAGAAGACCGAGGAAATGCTCAAGATGGTGCCCGGCACCAGCGTGCATACACACGAGCGTTGCTCAGGACACGCCGGCACCTTTGGGGTTAAGAAGGGTTTTCACGACCAGGCGATGAAGATCGGCAAGCCGCTGTTCAAGGCGATGGCCCAGCACAAGGATGGCGGGGCGCCCGATGTGATTTCCAGTGACTGCCCGCTCGGCGGTCATCACATTGCCCAGGGCTTTGAGGTCAACAAGCTGGGCCAGGTGCCGCAAAAGCACCCACTGACCTTGATCCGTACCGCCTACGGCCTGAAATAAGCTTCTCCCATTGAACGTTCCGGGTGCAAGGTCGTGCCCGGTGAGAAAGGACGCAATCATGCAACTGATCGGAAAAGTCACCCGCGAAAGCCTGATGACCCTTGAAGCCTATAGCAAGTGGCGAAAGGAGAACAAGCCCAGCGTGGTCAAGCACCGCCATCTCCGCAGCGTTCAGCTGGGCGATCATCTGAATGTGCAATTTGAAAGCGAGATCACCATTCGCTATCAGATCCAGGAGATGCTGCGCATCGAGAAGATTTTTGAGGAAGAGGGTATCGAGCACGAGATCGAGGCCTACGCGCCGCTGGTCCCCGATGGGAGCAACTGGAAAGCCACCTTGTTGATCGAGTACCCGGATATCAACGAGCGCAAGCGAGAACTCAAACGTCTGATTGGTGTCGAAGATCGCTTGTTTGTTGAGGTCGAGGGCGAAGGTCGGGTGTACGCAATCGCCGACGAAGACCTTGAGCGTGAAAACGAAGAGAAAACTTCAGCGGTGCATTTCCTGCGGTTCGAATTCAACCCGGCCCAGTGCGCAGCCATCAAGGCGGGTGCTGCGGTCAAGCTTGGGTGCGACCACACCAACTACCCCGCCCATGTCACGATTGCGCCGGAGACACTGGCCTCATTGGCTGGCGATCTGAAGTAGGTCTCTCGCGGCTCGATACCGGGGTTCTTCCGGCAGGGCGCAGATGCCCTAGCGCATGCCGATTCGTGCGTCCGGCCCGAACACGCCAGCCGCCTCACGCGGCGGACAGCGCCAATAGGGCGGTTGCGCCCGGACCTCAGCGCCCAGCGCGGCCGCTGCGTGCCAGCCCCACCGCGGGTCGTACAGAAAAGCACGGGCCAGGGCGACCAGATCGGCGTCACCGCTGGAGAGCACCGCCTCGGCTTGGTGCGGCTCGGTGATCATGCCCACGGCAAAGGTAGCCAGGCCCGAGCGGCGCCGTACTTCCCGTGCCAGTGGCACCTGATAGCCAGGTCCAAGCGGTATCTTTTGCAGTGGCGAGACGCCGCCGGAGGAAATGTGCACAAACTGCGCCCCGAGCGTCTTGAGTCGGCAGGCCAGTTCGGCAGTTTCCTCAACAGTCCAACCGCCGTCCACCCAGTCGGTGCCTGAGATACGCACGCCCAGAGCGCCGCCGAAGACCTGCCGCACCCCTTCGAAGACCTCCAGCGTCAGCCGGATCCGGTTTTCGAAGCCACCGCCATAGGCATCGGTGCGCTGATTGCTGATCGGCGAGAGGAATTGGTGCAAAAGATAGCCGTGCGCCGCGTGCAGTTCGATCGCCTCGATACCGATTTCAGCGCTGCGGCGCGCTGCAGCTACAAAGTCATCTCGAATCTGGCTTATGCCTGCCAGATCCAGAACCTGAGGGGGGTCTTCTTGCGGCAGATGGGGCAGTGCGCTGGGTCCCCAGGGTCGCCAGCCGCCTTGAGCAAGGGTCATCAATTGCCCGCCCCGCCAGGGGACCTCGCTGGAGGCCTTGCGTCCGGCGTGGGCCAGTTGGATGCACACCGGCGTGGGCGGTGCCAGGCGGCGCGCGCGCCCGAGCATGTTGTCCAGAGCGGCAGCGGTGCCAGAATCCCAAAGACCCAGGCAGCCCGGTGTGATGCGCCCTTCGGGACTGACAGCCGTTGCCTCCAGGGTCACCAGGCCGGCTCCACTGTTGAGCAGCATGGCCCAGTGCGTGAGG
>JBILUT010000314.1:0-2937 GCA_044370875.1 Polaromonas sp.
TGGCCTGCGCTAAGGACCCTATTCGCCAACCCCTTGGTCTCAAGGTCTTTGCCCCGCGGGGTGGCCAAGACCGACCCGAGACAGTTACAGTTCGCGCAGTCCGGTCCAACCGGGTGTGCCTCGCCTGAGAACATGCATCACAAAAGGGCGGGTCTTTCGAGTTGAAAGGCCCGCTTTTTTCTTGGCCGCAAGAACCGGTTTTACCTTTTGACGTCCCTGATCCGCCACGCCCTTCCATGAGCGCCAACGACCTCGATTCAGGCTCTCTCTCCTCGTCCGGAGCCGGCCGCGGCTTGCTTGAGCTGCTCTCGTCGATGCGCTTTGCGATTTCGCTACTGACGGTGATCTGTATCGCCTCGGTGATCGGTACCGTGATCAAGCAGGCAGAGCCAACCGTCAACTACGTAAACCAGTTCGGGCCTTTCTGGGCGCAACTGTTTGGCCAGCTCAACCTCTTTACCGTCTACAGCGCTTGGTGGTTCCTGCTGATCCTGGCCTTTTTGGTGATCAGCACCAGCCTTTGTATTGCGCGCAACACGCCCAAGATCCTGGCCGATCTGAAGACCCTCAAGGAGGGCCTGCGTGAGCAGAGCTTGCGTGCGTTTGCCCACCGGACCGATGCCACTATGGCCATGCCGCCTCAGGATGCGGCGCAGGTGCTCAGCCAAGCCCTGGCTCAGGGTGGCTGGCGCGTCAAGGTGCAGCCGCGAGAGCAGGGCTTGATGGTGGCAGCGCGCAAAGGGGCGGCCAATAAATTGGGCTACATCGCCGCGCACAGTGCGATCGTGCTGGTCTGCATCGGCGGGCTGCTTGATGGCGACCTGATGGTGCGATTGCAGATGTGGTGGGGTGACAAGGCTGTTTTCAGTGGGGCCGGCATGATCGCCGACGTGCCTGATCGCCACCGCCTGAGCGCGTCCAACCCCACCTTCCGCGGCAACATTCTGGTCGGCGAGGGCACCCATTCCAGCACCGCCTTGCTGAGCCAGCCCGGTGGCGTGCTGTTGCAGGATCTGCCGTTTTCGATCGAGCTGCGCAAGTTTATTGTGGAGTACTACTCAACGGGCATGCCCAAGTTGTTTGCCAGCGAGATCATCATCCACGACAAGGAAACTGGCCAGGCGATCCCCCACCGAGTTGAGGTCAACCATCCGGTCCGTCACCGCGGCATTGATATTTTTCAGTCCGGATTTGACGACGGCGGCTCGCGGGTGACGCTGCGCGCGGTGCCGATGGCCCCCGGCGTCGAGCCTTTCGAGGTTGCTGGGGCGATCGGTGGGTCTACGCCCCTGTCCAATGGCCGCGAACAGATGACGCTTGAGTTTTCAGGCTTGCGGGTGATCAACGTCGAGAACCTGGGCAATACGACCAGAGACCCGCGGCAGGAGGGCGAGTCCCGTCTGGCCCATGCCCTTGATCAGCGAATGGGCGCGGCCAACAAGACCACCTCTCGAAAGGACCTGCGCAATGTCGGTCCCAGCGTGAGTTACAAATTGCGTGATGCGGCCGGTCAGGCGCGCGAATACAACAATTACATGCTGCCAATCCGGCTCGACGACGACCCGGACTCTGTGCCCATCTTCTTGCTGGGCATGCGTGAGACGCCGGCCGATCAGTTTCAGTATCTGCGCATACCGGCCGATCCTGAGGGCAGTAAGCTCACCTTCCTGCGCGTTCGGGCAGCGTTGCAGGACCCGGCGCTGCGCCAGGAGGCAGTTCGACGTTACGTGCGCCAGGCCATCCCGGCCCAGCGCACCGACATGATCGAGCAACTGACCGCTTCGGCCTCGCGAGCCCTGCAGTTGTTCGCAGGCGATCGAGCCGAGCAGGACTCACCCCAAGCCGGGCAGCGTACCGCTGGACTGCAGGCGATCTCTGATTTCATGGAGGCCAATGTGCCTCAGGCGGAGCGCGAGAAGGCCAGCGAAGTGCTGATCAGAATCCTCAATGGTGTGCTCTTCGAACTGGTCCAGATGAGCCGACAGGCTGCGGGCTTGCCGGCCTTGCCTTTGGGGCCACTGACCCAAAATTTCATGGCGCAGGCTGTGCTCAGCTTGTCAGACGCTTACCTCTACCCGGCGCCTATGGCTTTTGAGCTCAAGGATTTTGAGCAGGTACAGGCCAGCGTCTTCCAGGTGGCGAGGGCGCCGGGGCGCAACATCGTCTATCTTGGCTGCCTCTTGCTGATTATCGGAATCTTTGCCATGCTCTATGTGCGTGAGCGTCGACTCTGGATCTGGCTCAGTCCTGCCCAGGCGGCGGGTCAGTCGCAGGCTTGCATGGCCATGTCGAGCAACCGCAAGTCGCTCGATGAAGGCAAAGAATTCGAAAGCTTGAAGCAACGTCTTTTTCAGGGGGCCGCATGAGCAGCACGCTGGGTCGGGGTGGGATCGTTCTGCAAGAAGGGTATTTCTCCAGGCGATCGCCTTTGGAATGGGTGTTTGCGCTGCTGGTTTTGGTCGGTGGTGTGTTTGCGCTGATCAAGTACCAGCATGCGATGGATGGGTACGAAAAGGCCATCTTGGTTGGCACCATTCCCAGCGTGATCTGGTTGGGATGGTTCTGGCGGCCCTTGCAGGTTTTGATGGTGGGTGTGGCGGCTGCTTCGCTGCTGGCAATTGCCTCTTACCAAGGCGATCTGGCCCGTGCCGAGCAGGTGTTCTGGCTCAAGTATTTCCTGTCCAGTCAATCGGCCATCTTGTGGATGTCGGTGCTGTTCTTCATGAGCACGGTGTTCTACTGGTTGCCCATCTTCATTCGCGGTCAGGGGGGCAGTCTTGAGCTGTTGGGCTCGCGCCTGGCCTGGGCGGCAGTCACCATGGCGCTGATTGGCACCATGGTGCGCTGGTACGAGGGCCATCAGATGGGGCCTGATATCGGCCACATACCGGTCAGCAATCTCTATGAGGTCTTCGTCCTTTTTTGCTGGATGACGAC
>JBILUT010000315.1:0-2933 GCA_044370875.1 Polaromonas sp.
ACTTGACTCCGACCCGTTCACCACCTTTGTGTCGGTCAACGACAAGGGTGCCACCGTCACTGGCAAGGTCAAGACGGTAGATGCCAAAGGCGCCGAGATTGATCTGGGCGGAGAGATCGTGGGCTACCTGCGTGCCAGCGAGATCAGCCGGGACCGCGTGGAAGACGCTCGCAATGTGCTCAAGGAAGGCGACGAGGTCACCGCCGTGGTGGTCAATGTGGATCGCAAGAGCCGCAACATCCAGCTGTCGGTACGCGCCAAGGACACGGCCGATCAGGCGGAGGCCATGGCCAACCTGTCGCAAAACAGCGGCAGCGCCGGTACCACCAGCCTGGGCGCCTTGCTGCGCGCCAAGCTCGACAACGGCAGCAACAGCTAAACGGCCTTTGCAGGAGACGCGCCAGCCCACCGGGCCGGCGTATCTCCTGCCCCGACCGCTGTGTCTTGCAGAGACTTCCGCCGGCTATGACCCGATCCGATCTCGTTCAAGAGCTTGCCAACCGCTTCCCCCAGCTGACCCACAAGGACGCTGAGTCGGCGGTCAAGGCCATCCTGGACGCGATGAGCGAGGCCATGGAACGGGGCCACCGTATCGAGATTCGCGGTTTTGGCAGCTTCACCATCAATCGCCGGCCGCCACGCATCGGTCGCAACCCACGCTCGGGCGAGAGCGTGGCCATCCCCGAAAAGCGGGTCCCTCACTTCAAGCCCGGCAAAGCCTTGCGCGAGGCTGTGGATACCCGCACCGAGGCCATGCGCACCGCGGCCGAAACAAGCCGTGCCAAGAGCGCGCCCTGACTACAATTTGAGCTCCTCTCGGGAGCCTGGCGCTTGAAATACCTCGCATGGCTGCTCAAGGCAGCGGTCTTCTTCACCTTGTTCGCCTTCGCGCTGAACAACCAGAACGTGGTGGCCGTGCATTTCTTCTTCGGCCAGCAATGGGAGGCCCCACTGATCTTGGTGCTGCTGGTCGTCTTCGCGTTTGGGCTGGCGCTGGGCGTGATGTTCATGGTGCCGCGCTGGTGGCGCAGCCGCAAAGCCGCGCGCCTGAAAGACCAGCCGGCTGCCGCTTCAGCCCCTGCCGCTGAGGCCCCGACTGCAGCGTCGGCTACCGGACAGAGCCCCCATGGAATTTGATTTCACCGCACTGTTGGTGGGCCTGCCGCTGGCCTTCGCGCTGGGCTGGCTGGCCTCGCGGCTTGACCTGCGCCAGATGCGGGTGGAAAACCGCCAGTCGCCCAAGGCTTATTTCCGAGGTCTGAATTTCCTGCTCAATGAACAGCAGGACCAGGCCATTGATGCCTTCATCGAAGCGGTCCAGAACGATCCGGACACGTCCGAGTTGCATTTTGCATTGGGCAACCTGTTCCGCCGCAGGGGTGAATACGACCGCGCGGTGCGTGTGCACGAACACCTGCTGGCTCGAGGTGACCTGACGCAAGTCGAACGAGATCGGGCCCAGCACGCCCTGGCGCTCGACTTCCTCAAAGCCGGCCTGCTTGATCGGGCCGAGGCAGCGTTGAGCAAGCTCGAGGGAACTGCGCACGAGCAAGATGCGCGTCTGGCCCTGTTGGCCATCTATGAGCGCTCGCGCGACTGGGGTCGGGCCAGCGACGTGGCGGCTCGACTTGAAAGCAGCAACCACGGCAGTTTTGCGACACGTCAAGCCCATTATTTGTGTGAGCGAGCGCAGGCTGAGGTGGCGGCCGGACAGCCGCAGGCCGCCCTGCAGATGCTGGAGCGGGCCCGCGAGCTGGCGCCACAGTCGCCGCGCCCAGTGATCGAGCAAGCCCAATTGCTTGCGCAGCAGGGTCAGGTGCCGGCAGCGCTGCAGACCTTGCTGCGGCTGCGCGAGGCGGCGCCCCGAGCCTTGCCGCTGGCAGCGGGACTGATGGCCCGGTTGGCCGAGCAATCGGGCGAGCGCGCGCGGGTGCAGCAGATCCTCATCGAAGCACAGCAACAGCAGCCCAGCATCGATCTGGTGCAAGCCATCGTTCAGCTCGAACCTGATCCGCAGCAAGCCCGGCAATGGTTCTTGCGACACCTCAAGACCGAGCCCTCTCTGGTGGCGGCCGGCCGCTGGCTCTCGGGCGAGGCGCTGATGCGCGATGAACAGGCGCAAGGTGCAGCCCGAGCCATCGAAAGGGCCTGCGGGCCGCTGATGCGCTATCGCTGCGCAGCCTGCGGCTTTGAGGCCAAACAACATTTCTGGCACTGCCCCGGCTGCCAAGCCTGGGACAGCTACCCGGCACGACGCATCGAAGAGCTATGACCCTGCACACACCCAGCCTCAAGCAGCTCGCCCAGGCCCGCGTCCTGGTGGTGGGCGATGTCATGCTCGACCGTTACTGGTATGGCCCGGTCGATCGCATCTCGCCCGAAGCCCCCGTGCCGGTGGTGCGTGTGACGCGGCAAGAAGAAAGACTGGGCGGCGCTGCCAATGTGGCCTACAACGTGGTCAGCCTCGGGGCGCAGGCCTCGCTGCTGACCGTGGTGGGCGAGGACGAAGCCAGCCATCAACTGGAGGCGCTGGTTGCGCGCACCGGGATCGTGCCGTGCTTCGGTCGCGACGCAGCGCTGCGGACCACCGTCAAGCTGCGCATCATCGGACGCCAGCAGCAGCTGATGCGACTCGATTTTGAGAATACGCCTGACCATGAGTTGCTCGCCACGCAGACGGCTCGATTTGCCTCGCTGCACCGCCAGCATCAGGCGGTGCTTTTTTCAGACTACGGCAAGGGCGGGCTGGCGCACATTGCCCTGATGATCGAACAGGCCCGACAGGCCGGTCAACCGGTTCTGATTGACCCCAAGGGCTCAGACTATTCGCGTTACCAAGGCGCCACGCTGATCACGCCGAACCGGGCCGAACTTGAGCAGGTGATCGGCCGCTGGAGCAGTGAAGAGGAGTTGAGGCGCAGGGCCCAGGCCCT
>JBILUT010000316.1:0-2928 GCA_044370875.1 Polaromonas sp.
CGAAGCTGACCTTCGTGGCCCAGACAGTGTGAAAACAGTTGCGCTGGGCTCAGTGGCGAACCGGGCTTGCTGGCTCAGCCATGTGAAGTCGAATGGGCGTTTCCCAGATCTGACGCAGGGCGGTCAGCTCATCCGGTGAGAGCTGGGCCGAGGCGCTAACCGTGTGGGCTCGTCGGGGGGCGGTGACCGGCCGGTGCGGCGATTGTGCGAGCTGGCCGGCCAGGATCATGAGCTGTTCGAGCGACATCGGCGGGGTTCCTTGTCCGCCAATCATGGACCTTATCTGCCACCAGAAAGTTAATTGTTGCAACAAGGTGTGGCCAACTGTGAGCCGCTGCTCATCGGGCCGCCGGGTCATCCTGCCTTTGGCCGTCCGGTAAGCTCGCTTAAAGTCCGGGCTCGCCGCTGTAGGCTTAAATCAGGACAGAGCGTGCGCACCTTTGAGAAGCGGCCTGCCGCTTTAATGTGTCCCGAGCTGCCAATATCGTTTCGGGCAGGCCTTGGATGCTCGAGCTGCGCGAAGTGAGCGATCCCACTCAAGGGCTGACCCGCAGCGCTCTGTGGCTCGGTCGAACCGAGGCGCCTGTGGGGTACAAGGTGGCGGGCCGTTCAAGTACCCTCCTCCTATCCAATTCCAACAGGAGCCTCTTATGTCTGCCTCACCTGCCTTGATCGCATTGGACTGGGGAACGTCCAATTTGCGTGCGACCTTGCTCGATGCAAAGGGCGGCGTGGTCGAGCGATTGAGTGCGCCCGGCGGGGTGATGAGGGTGCCGGCCGGCCAATTCAGCGCCAGCCTGCTGGCCTTGTGCGGGCCCTGGTTGGCCGAGCATGCAGTGCCGGTCATCGCCAGTGGCATGGTTGGCAGCAGGCAAGGCTGGAAGGAGGCTCCCTATTTGCCGTGTCCGGCCCGGCTCCCGGACGTCGCCGGGTCGCTGACCCTCGTGGACATCGAAGGCGCAACGGGGGCTACGAAGCAGGTACACATCGTTCCGGGTTTGCGGTGCGAGGACTCGCGCGGACAGGTCGATGTCATGCGTGGTGAAGAGACGCAGCTCTGGGGCGCGCAGCTGCCCGCGCAAAGTATCTGCGTGCTGCCCGGAACGCACAGCAAGTGGGCGTGGTTGGGTTCGCCCGGTCAGGTGCAGGCCTTCAAGACCTACATGACCGGCGAATTGTTTGGCCTGCTGACTCAGCATGGCATTCTCGGTCGCCTGATGACCTTTGTGCCCGGCGCTGCTCTGGATCGGGCCGCCTTTGATGCGGGCGTCGCGCTAGGCCGTCAGGGCCATGCGGATTTGGCCCACACCTTGTTTGCCGCTCGTACGGCCGGCCTGATGGGACGCCTTGAGGCGCAGCGACTGCCCGACTTTCTGTCCGGTATTTTGCTGGGCAGTGAAATCGCCAGCGCTTTGTTGCACAGTCCGCTGAAGGCGGTCTACTTGCTGGGCGATGAGCCGCTGTGCATGCGTTATGCGGCGGCCTTTCATCACTTCGACATCGACTGCGAGCTGATCACTGAGGAGGCCACCACCCGCGGGCAGTGGATGATTGCTCGGGCTGCTGGTCTGTGCGCCTGAGGTCGGCCAGGGCAGACTCTTGAAGCCCTGCTCATTCCAGTGGCAGTTTGCCTATAGATTGGGCGCCAGCAGGCGTTCGATTTCGCGTCGGTCTTGTCCGCGACGCTGGGCCAGATCATGCAATTGGTCTTCGCCGATCTTGCCGACATTGAAGTACACCGACTCGGGGTGGCTGAGGTAGAAGCCGCTGACGCTGGCCGCTGGTGTCATGGCCAGGCTTTCAGTCAGGCCCATGCTGATTTCGTCGGCTTTGAGCAGTTTGAACATGTCGAGCTTGACGCTGTGGTCGGGGCAGGCGGGGTACCCGGGCGCCGGCCGGATGCCGCGGTATTTTTCAGCGATCAGGTCTTCGGCGCTCAGCTGTTCGTCGCTGGCGTAACCCCACAGGTCTTGTCGCACCCGCAGGTGCAGCGCCTCGGCAAAGGCCTCGGCCAGACGGTCCGCCAGCGCCTTGAGCATGATGGCTGAATAGTCGTCATGGTCATCCAGGAAATATTTTTCCTTCTTCTCTGAACCGATCCCCGCAGTGACTGCAAACAGACCGATGTGGTCGGCAATGTGAAAGCCGTCGGCCCCTTCGGCCCCGGCCGCGCCGACGCGGGCGGCTGCCACTTCAGCCGGCAGCGTCTTGGGCGCAATGAAGTCGGCCAGGCAGCGGTTGGGTCGGATACGCCCATCTGGGCCTGCCGCGGCGCTCTTCTCGGTCTGCTGTCGCAAGCCGTACCAGGTCATGGCGACTTCACGCCGGCTTTCGTCGGTATAGATCTCGATATCGTCCCCCACGCTGTTGGCCGGCCAGAAGCCGACTATTGCGTGGGCGGTGAGCCAGCGTCCCTCAATCAGCCGCCGCAGCATGCGCTGGGCATCGCCGTAGACGCGCACGGCTTCGGTGCCCACCACCTCGTCCTTGAGGATGGCCGGAAACGGCCCGGCCAGGTCCCAGGTTTGAAAGAAGGGCGTCCAGTCGATGAAGCGGGCCAGTTCGGCCAGGTCGTAGTTTCGAAACACGCGGCGGCCGATGAACTTGGGTGCCGGTGGTTGGTAGTGCACCCAGTCGAGTGCGGTGGCGTTGGCCCGCGCCTTGGCCAGCGGCACCAAAGGGGTCTGCTTCTTGCCGGCATGCAAGGCCCGGACTTTTTCGTAGTCGGCGTTGAGCTCGGCGATGTATTGCGAGGCCTGCTCGCTCAGAAGGCTCTGCGCCACGCTCACGCTGCGTGAGGCATCGGGCACATAGACCACCGGGCCTTCATAGTGTGGCGCGATCTTGACAGCCGTGTGCACCCGGCTGGTGGTCGCCCCGCCAATGAGCAGCGGGATCTTGCGCACCCGGAAGTGATCGTCCTTCTGC
>JBILUT010000318.1:0-2925 GCA_044370875.1 Polaromonas sp.
GGACACAGGCTGAACAGTTCGCCCGGATCGATTTGGGTCGTCTGTACGGATTCAGGGGCTTTCTAGCCAGCGCGCGCACCAGCAAGAGCCTCGTTTTTCATATTCAGGAATTCACCCTTTTGTAAGGAGTCCATCATGCCCGGACCAAAACGTTTCTCGAAAGACAAGCGCCCCAAGCGCAACACCCAGTCCCTGCTGTTCAAGCGCAAGCGCTTTTGCCGCTTCACGGTGGCCGGCGTTGAAGAGATCGACTACAAGGACGTTGATGTCCTGCGCGACTTCATCGCTGAAAACGGCAAGATCATTCCCGCTCGCCTGACCGGCACCCGGGCCATCTATCAGCGCCAGCTCAACACCGCCATCAAGCGCGCTCGCTTTCTGGCCATGCTGCCCTACAGCGACCAGCATCGCACCCTCTGAAGGAGCTACAAACATGCAAGTCATCCTGCTTGACAAAGTCGTGAACCTAGGCGGCCTCGGTGAGGTCGTGAAGGTCAAGGACGGATACGCCCGCAATTTCCTCATCCCTTCGGGCCGTGCCCGTCGCGCTACCGCTGCAGCCATCAAGGAGTTTGAGGTCAAGCGCGCTGAACTGGAGAAGGCTGCTGCCGCCAAGCTGGCCGAGGCTCAGGCCCAGGGCGAAAAGATCGCCGGTACCACGATCAAGCTCACGCAGAAGGCCGGTGTTGACGGTCGCCTGTTTGGCTCGGTCACCAACGCCGACATCGCCGCCGAGCTCAGCCGCTCGGGCACCGCCGTCGTGAAGTCTCAGATCCGCATGCCCAACGGCCCGATCAAGGTGGTGGGCGACCATACCGTCGGTGTCTCCCTGCACACCGATGTGGCGGTTGAGATCACCGTCACGGTTTACGGCGAAACCGCCTGAAGTACCTCAACCCACGGTTACAGAGGCCGCCTGATGGGCGGCCTCTGTGTTTTTGGGCGTATCCACAGGCTCAGGGCTGATCTCCCCGCCTTCTTCACGGCTTATCCACAGATTTTTCCACTGCGCTCCGAGCGCACGGCGCTACCATCGACGGCTCTGCCAGGAATTCCATGTCTGCCCTACCTTCAGAGCCCGACAGCGGCTACAACGTTGATCCACAGATCACGCAGTTGCGCATTCCCCCGCATTCGATCGAGGCCGAGTCCAGCGTGCTGGGCGGCCTGCTGCTCGACAACAGCGCCTGGGACCGCGTGGGCGACTTGCTGGTCAACGTGGATTTCTACCGCTACGAGCACCAGCTGATCTACGGCGCCATCGGCGCTCTGATCAACGCGAGCAAGCCGGCCGATGTGGTGACCGTGTTTGAGCAGTTGCACAGCCAGGGCAAAGCCGATGCGGCCGGCGGGTTGCCCTACCTGAACGCGCTGGCGCAGTACGTGCCCAGCGCCGCCAATGTGCGGCGCTATGCCGAAATCGTGCGAGAGCGCTCGATCCTGCGCAAGCTGGTGGCCACAAGTGACGAGATCGCCACTCGCGCCTTCAACCCCCAGGGGCAGGCGGTATCGACCATTCTTGACGAGGCTGAGCAGAAGATCTTGCTCATTGGTGAGCAGGGCTCGCGCATGAAGCAGGGCTTCCAGAGAATGGAGGACCTGGTGGTCTCCTTGCTCGACCGGGTCGAGGAGATGTCGCGCAACCCCAATGACATCACGGGCGTACCCACCGGCTTCATCGACCTGGACCGTCAGACATCTGGGCTGCAGGCCGGCGACCTGATCGTGCTGGCGGCCCGGCCCAGCATGGGCAAGACCGCGCTGGCGATCAACATCGCCGAGCATGTGGCCCTCAATGAGCAGCTGCCGGTGGCGGTGTTCTCCATGGAAATGGGTGCCGCGCAGTTGGCAGTTCGCATGGTCGGCTCGATCGGGCGCATCGACCAGGGCCGTCTGCGAACCGGTCGATTGACCGAGGAAGAGTGGCCGCGCCTGACCGAGGCCATCGAGCGTCTGCGTAACGTGGCCCTGCACATCGATGAGACCCCCGGTCTGACCGTCAGTGAATTGCGGGCCAATGCGCGTCGTCTGGCCCGTCAGTGCGGCAAACTGGGCTTGATCGTGGTGGACTATCTGCAACTGATGAGTGTCTCCAGCGGCATGAGTGATGAAAACCGCGCCACCGCCATCGGTGAGATCTCGCGCGGCTTGAAGATGCTTGCCAAGGAGCTGCAATGCCCGGTGATTGCGCTGTCGCAGTTGTCACGCGGCGTGGAATCGCGTACGGACAAGCGACCGATGATGAGCGATCTGCGCGAGTCTGGCGCCATTGAGCAAGATGCCGATGTGGTCATGTTCATTTATCGCGACGAGTACTACACCAAAGAGGCCTGCAAGGAGCCCGGTGTGGCCGAGGTCATCATCAGCAAGCAGCGCAATGGCCCGACTGGCACCACCAAGCTGACGTTCGTGGCCAAGCACACCAAGTTCGAGAACATCCCGTTGGACGGCATGTAGACCCCTGGCGGGCGTTTCGTGCCAAGACTTCGCCGGGTTGGGGCGGCTGCGATATGCTTTGCGGCATGAAGCTCTACAACTACTTTCGTTCGTCAGCGTCGTTCCGCGTCCGCATTGCGCTGGCGCTCAAACAACTGCCTTTCGACTACGTGCCCGTGCATCTGCTCAAGGGCGAACACAAGAAGCCCGAATTTGCGGCCCTGTCAGCCGACACTTTTGTGCCTGTGCTCGAAGATGCAGGTCAGCAACTCTCGCAGTCCCTGGCCATCATGGAATACCTCGAGGAGGTGTACCCTGAACCGGCTTTGCTGCCGGCCGACCCGGTCGCGCGTGCGCGGGTGCGGGCCTTGGCCTTGTCGGTGGCCTGTGACATCCATCCGCTGAACAATTTGCGGGTCCTCAAGTACCTGGTGCGTGAGCTCAAGGTCAGCGAGGACAGCAAGAACGAGTGGTACCGGCACTGGTGCC
>JBILUT010000320.1:0-2894 GCA_044370875.1 Polaromonas sp.
GGTGGGGTTGGTGCGCAATCTCCACGGCCACCTGGTTGATGGTCGATCGGTCCGCATCGGGATTGGCAGCAGGCTTTTGCGTCACATTCATGGCCGACAGGGCTGCCGATTGCTCATGGCTGAGCCGGACCGAAATCTGGGTGTCGCCGAAACCGCGCGAGAGCGCCGCCTGTGCCGAACGTCGGCCCCTGCTGCCAAAACCTGCGCCTGCATACGGGACCGCCCCCTTGCGCGTGATGATGTGAATCACCCCGCCATTGGCCGCACTGCCATAGAGCGCACTGGCATCGCCGCGCATGACTTCAATACGCTCCACATGGGCCAGTGCAATATCAAGCACCAAGGGCGTCCCAATGCCGTCCACCGGAGCGCGTACCCCATCGACCATCAGCACCAAATTGACGCTGTTATGACCGCGCAGAAAAAAAGAAGTGACAGTGCCCGGCCCGCCGTTGCGGCCAAACTCGAAACCCGCCACGCCACGCAGCACATCGGCCAAGGAGGCGGCCTGCGAGCGTTCGATCGCCTCGCGGTCAATCACCTCGACCGGGGCTGTGATGCTAGAGGGTGCTGCAGGCTGGCGAGTGGCAGTGACCACTACCTCTTGAAGGACAGCAGTGGCAGGCTGCGCCTGCAGGGCTGAAGAAGAAAAGAAAAAAGAAAGACCCAGCGCAAGTGATCGCGCAGGCCTGTGCAAAAAGTTCATGATGAACCATCCCGGGCTACAAAGCTCTCACCGGCCTCCCCGCCGCTGCATGAGCGTCACGGAAATACGCCTCGGGGGCGCACCTCCACCTTGTTGGCCGGTATCCGGGCTGACAAAGCAACCACGCTGGCCTTCCCAAGCGCTTGTTCAAGGCGCTCAGTGGCTGATTCAGCGCAGCGGGGTTGGACCTGGCAGAGCTGTGCGCCCTGGGGACCACCCGTCTGTCTTACCGTTGCGGGGGCAGCGCAGGTTGGGTCGGCCTTGTGGGGCCTCGCCTCCTGCTTCCCGTTGAACTGCGGTATGTGAACCACACCGCGAGCACCAACGCGGACGATTCTACGCGGCGAGCTTTCTGACAGCCTACAATCGCCCCGTCATGGCAACGCCTCCCTCCCTGGACCAGCTAGCCGATCGCGTGGAGCGCCTGCTTCTGCGCTACGAGGAGCTGCAGCGCACCAATGCCCTGTTGACCGAGCAGGTTCGGTCGCTCACGCAGGAACGCGATTCCCTCAAGTCACGATTGAGCGCAGCCCGAGCCCGGGTCGATGCCCTTCTCGAGCGTCTGCCCACAGCCACTCAAGATCCGACACAAGGCGGCACCTCCTCATGAAGCAGCTTGAAGTGCAGATCATGGGCCAAAGCTATCTGCTGGGCTGCCCGGAAGGTGGCGAAGAACGTCTGCGTGACGCGGTGGGCAAGGTCGATGCAGCCATGTGCAAGATTCGCGATGCCGGCAAGCTCAAGGCGCGCGACCGCATTGCCGTTCTGGCCGCCCTCAATCTGGCGTTTGAACTCAGCGACCGTGCAGCCCCCAGTTCTTCGGCATCAGCAGCCGGCGAAGCTGCCGCCACGCCGCCAGCAGCCGACAACCCGCAGCAGCTCGCCGGCCTCATGGCGCGACTCGATCAGGCACTGGGCCAAGACGGCCAACTCCTCTGAGTGAGATGGCGCACATCCGGCTCAGCGCCTTGCACTCCTGCGCATAGAATGGGCCGGTCTGCGGCTCGCATCGGGTTTTCTATTTCCTTGAACCAATGCTCTTTGAGCTCGGGCTTGGTACATCGGCTGGTGAGCGTGATCGTCTCGCGTCAGACGAACCCAACGCCAGTCTGCCCTCGCCCACCTGAACTCCGGTTCAGGATGACGGCCCGGTGGTCACCGCAGACACCTTCCTATCCAACCGCCAGCGCGTTCGCTTAAAAGCCCCCCACCATTCACGCTGGCGCGCACCCATCTTCCGATCTCTCTGGGCCCATTGCGGCAACTCCACGCCATGACACTTGATCTGATCCTGGTTATCGAACTCATCGGCCTGGGCGTGATGTCCGGCTTTTTGGCCGGACTGTTGGGCATCGGCGGCGGCATGGTCATGGTGCCCTTTCTCACGCTGATCATCAGCACACGTGGGGCCAGCGCCGACATGGCAGTGAAGATGGCCATCGCCACCTCCATGGCCACCATCGTCTTCACCTCCATCTCCAGCGTACGCGCCCATCACCAGCGTGGGGCGGTGCGCTGGGACCTGGTGCGGGGTCTGGCACCGGGTATCTTGATAGGCAGCCTGATCAGCAGCGTGGGGCTGTTCAGCCTGCTCAAGGGCAACTACCTGGCTATCTTCTTCGGTCTGTTCGTTGGCTTCTCGGCCACGCAGATGTTTCTCGACCGCAAGCCCAAGGGCAGCCGCCAGATGCCAGGCGGTGCGGGCCAGTGGCTGGCCGGAGGCACGATCGGCCTGCTTTCGGGCCTGGTTGGGGCGGGGGGTGGCTTCATCAGTGTGCCCTTCATGGCCTGGTGCAACGTGGCCATGCACAACGCGGTCGCCACATCCGCAGCACTGGGCTTCCCGATTGCGCTGACCAATGCCATGGGCTACGTCTACAGCGGCGCGGCGGTGCAGGATCTGCCGCCCGGCTCGTTTGGCTTTATCTGGCTGCCGGCACTAGGCATCATCGCCGCCTGCAGTGTTTTCGTGGCACCCATGGGCGCCCGCATCGCTCACCAGTTGCCGGTCAAAAAACTCAAGCGCATCTTTGCGCTGGTGCTTTACCTGCTGGCGGCCTACATGCTTTGGAAGGGCGTTTCAGCGCTGTGAGACGAACTCGCCGCTGTCGAACGGTATAGCCCCGCCCCGCGGAGGGCACGGCACTGCGAGCCCCCCCTCTGAGCTCCCTCTGAGCGGCTCGCGGAC
>JBILUT010000321.1:0-2884 GCA_044370875.1 Polaromonas sp.
TGAAGATTTTCGAGCTGCACTGCCGCAACTGCTGCGTGGCGAAGACCGGGCCTTTGTGACCTATATCGAACGTCTGGCCCGGGAAGAGTCGGTCTGATCGGCTCGGCAGCAGCCCTTTTTTTAGCTGACACAAGGAGAGCAAGGATGAATGATCCCATTGTTATCGTAGGCGCCGCACGCACCCCCATGGGTAGCTTTCAAGGCGACTTCTCGACCCTGGCCGCGCACGATCTCGGTGGCGCAGCAATTGCCGCCGCCGTGGCGCGAGCCGGCGTGGCCCCCGAGGGGGTGTCCGAAGTGCTGATGGGCAATTGCCTGATGGCCGGTCAAGGCCAGGCTCCAGCCCGGCAGGCTGCCTTCAAAGGCGGGCTGCCTGCATCCACCGGCGCCGTCACCCTCTCCAAGATGTGTGGCTCGGGCATGCGCGCAGCCATGTTCGCCCATGACATGCTGGTCGCTGGCAGTCACGATGTGGTGGTGGCCGGCGGCATGGAAAGCATGACCAACGCGCCCTACCTTTTGCTCAAGGGACGCGGTGGCTATCGCATGGGACATGACCGGGTGTATGACCACATGATGCTCGATGGACTTGAAGACGCGTACGAGCCCGGTCGCAGCATGGGCACCTTTGGTGAGGACTGTGCGGCCAAGTACCAGTTTGCTCGTCAGGCGCAGGATGCTTTTGCCATGGCCTCCGTGCAGCGCGCCCAAGCAGCCATCACCAGCGGTGCTTTTGCTGCCGAAATCACGCCGGTGACGGTCAAGACGCGTGCCGGCGAAAACATCGTGAGCATCGATGAAGGCCCGGGCAAGATCAAGGTCGACAAGATTCCCACGCTCAAGCCAGCTTTCAGGAAAGACGGTACCATTACTGCAGCGGCCAGCTCTTCCATCAACGACGGAGCTGCAGCTCTGGTTCTGATGCGGCAGAGCACTGCGCAAAAGCTCGGTTGCAAGCCCTTGGCGCGCATCGTCAGTCATGCGGTACATGCCCAGGCACCTGAGTGGTTCACCACCGCGCCCGTGGGCGCCAGCCAGAAGGCCCTGGACAAGGCGGGCTGGAAGGTCTCCGATGTGCAGCTGTGGGAGGTCAATGAGGCCTTTGCGGTGGTGCCCATGGCACTGATGCACGAGCTCAAGGTGCCGCACGAAGTGGTCAACGTCAACGGTGGTGCCTGCGCACTGGGCCATCCGATTGGCGCTTCGGGGGCGCGCATCATGGTCACCCTGATTCATGCGCTGCAGGCCAGGGGTCTCAAGCGCGGTCTGGCCTCGCTGTGCATAGGCGGTGGCGAAGCGACCGCTGTCGCTCTGGAGATGTGCTGAGGCCATGCCCTCGTTTTCGGTCATCGATCAGGATGGGCACACGCTGCCCTGGTAAACCATAGGAAACGCAGATGCTGCTCAATGCCGATCAGACCATGGTGCGCGATGCGATGCGCGACTTTGCCCAGCGCGAGCTGTGGCCGCATGCGGCGCGCTGGGACAAGACCCATGAGTTTCCTCGCCAGGCGCATCGGGGCCTGGCCGAGCTGGGTGCGTATGGAATTTGTGTGCCGGAAGACTTGGGCGGCGCGGGGCTGGACTATCTGAGCCTGGCGGTGGTGCTCGAAGAAATCGCCGCCGGTGATGGCGGCACCAGCACGGTCATCAGCGTGACCAACTGTCCGGTCAACGCGATCCTGCTGCGATACGGCAGCGCGGAGCAACAGCGCAAGTGGCTCACGCCGCTGGCGCGCGGTGAGATGCTGGGCGCCTTCTGCCTGACCGAGCCGCATGTCGGCTCTGACGCCTCGGCCTTGCGAACCGTGGCCGTGCGCCAGGGCGATACCTATGTCATTAACGGGGT
The DNA here is from genome assembly GCA_044370875.1 of Polaromonas sp. Classification (GTDB taxonomy): domain Bacteria; phylum Pseudomonadota; class Gammaproteobacteria; order Burkholderiales; family Burkholderiaceae_C; genus Polaromonas. The sequence continues at coordinate 1,850 of JBILUT010000321.1, forward strand.
CAAGCAGTTCATCACCAGCGGCAAGAACGCGCAGCTGGCCATCGTGATTGCGGTGACCGATAAGGCCGCTGGCAAAAAGGGCATCAGTGCCTTCATCGTGCCTACTGACACACCGGGCTATGTGGTAGCCCGTCTTGAGGACAAGTTGGGTCAGCGCTCCAGCGACACGGCGCAAATTCAATTGGACAACTGCACTGTCCCGGCAGATTGCCGCATCGGGCTCGAAGGCGAAGGCTACAAGATCGCCCTGTCGGCCCTGGAGGGCGGACGCATCGGGATTGCCGCGCAAAGCGTGGGCATGGCGCGCAGCGCGCTGGAGGTGGCCATTGATTACGCTCGCCAGCGCGAGAGCTTTGGCACGCCTCTGATGGATCACCAGGCGGTGGGCTTTCGGCTGGCGCAATGCGCCACCGAACTGGAGGCGGCGCGCCAATTGATCTGGCACGCAGCCAGCTTGCGCGATGCCGCCCAGCCCTGCCTGAAAGAGGCGGCCATGGCCAAACTGTTTGCCAGTGAGATGGCCGAGCGGGTGTGCAGCGCAGCGCTGCAGACCCTCGGGGGCTATGGCTATGTCAGCGACTTCCCGCTTGAGCGTATCTACCGCGATGTTCGTGTGTGCCAGATTTACGAGGGCACCAGCGATATTCAAAAAATTATCATTCAGCGCGCACTCTGATATTGCGCCGTATCGGCCATGCCGCCGCGGCGTATCATTCGCGCCTCATGAATATCATCATTCTGGGCGCCGGTCGCGTTGGGGAAAGCGTGGCCGAAAGCTTGGTTTCCGAGCGCAATGACATCACCGTCATCGATCAGGATCCGGTGCGCCTGCGCCTGCTCGAAGAGCGGCTCGACCTGCGAGGGGTGGTCGGTAACGGCATACAACCTTCGGTGCTGAGCGAGGCCGGCGCCAAGGACGCCGACATGATCATTGCCTGCGCTGCACTGGACGAATCCAACCTCACGGTGTGCAAGATCGCGCACGATCTCTTCAATGTGCCCACCACCGTGGCCCGACTGCGCTCGCCCGAATTC
>JBILUT010000322.1:0-2882 GCA_044370875.1 Polaromonas sp.
CTACTATGGCGGCGGTGTCACTACACCGGCTGAGGCGGCGCGCAAGCCTTTGTGTCCGGTGATGGCCCACTTTGGTGAGAAGGACCACTGGATCCCCATGGATACGGTGCAGGCTTTTGCCAAGGCCCAGCCTGGCTGTGAGGTGCATGTCTACGCCGCCGACCACGGCTTCAACTGCGACCAGCGCGGTTCCTGGGATGCGCCGGCGGCCAAGCTGGCCCGCGAGCGCACGCTGGCGTTTTTCGCCAAGCACGTGGGCTGAGGGCGCCTGACGGGCCGGTATCGGGCGGCTGTCTCAGGCGCTGTGCGTCAGCGCCTCGTCGAGCACCTCGACCCAATGGCGCACCGGCGTGGCGGTGCCGCTTTGCAGGTGGGTGATGCAACCGATGTTGGCCGAGACGATGGTCTGCGGGCGCCGCTCGTTCAGGTGGCCCAGCTTGCGGTCGCGCAGCTCGTAGGCAATCTGCGGCTGCAGCACCGAATAGGTACCGGCTGAGCCGCAGCACAGATGCGGCTCCACCCGGGCGGTGGCCACCTGAAAGCCCAAGTCGCCCAGATGCTGCTCGACCCCGCCGCGTAGCTGCTGGCCGTGCTGCAGGGTGCAGGGCGGGTGGTAGGCCAAGTTGCTGCCTGAGGGCGCACGAACGCGCCCCTTGAGTTGCGGTACCAACTGCGGCAACAGCTCGCTGAGGTCGCAGGTCAGCTCGCTGATGCGCCGCGCCCGATCGGCATAGGCTCGATCGTGCGCCAGGTGGTGGCCGTATTCCTTGACGGTCACGCCGCAGCCCGAGGCATTCATCACGATGGCCTGCGCCCCGGCTTGCAAATGCGGCCACCAGGCGTCGATATTGCGCCGCATTTCCTGCAGTCCGCCATCTTGGTCATTGAGGTGAAACTTCACCCCCCCGCAGCAGCCTGCGTTGCTGGCCACCACCACTTCAATGCCGGCTGCATCCAGTACCCGGGCGGTGGCAGCATTGATGTTGGGGGCCATGGCTGGCTGCACGCAGCCGGCCAGCATCAGCATCTTGCGCTCGTGCTTGCGGGTGGGCCAGGCACCAGCGGGTCGTGGCTCGGGTACCTTGTTTTGCAGCGCAGGCGGCAGCAGGCCACGCACCGCCTGGCCCAGTTTCATGGCCGGTGCAAACAGCGGCGAAGGCAGGCCCTCTTTGAGAGCCCAGCGTACCGCCTGTTCGCTGGCCGGGCGCGGCACTTGGTCCTCGACGATCTTGCGGCCAATATCCACCAGATGCCCGTATTGCACGCCGCTGGGGCAGGTGCTTTCGCAGTTGCGGCAGGTCAGGCAGCGGTCGAGGTGCAGCTGCGTCTTGCGTGTGGGTTGCTCGCCTTCTAGCACCTGCTTGATCAGGTAAATGCGGCCGCGCGGGCCATCCAGCTCATCGCCCAGCAGTTGGTAGGTGGGGCAGGTGGCGGTGCAAAAGCCGCAGTGCACGCACTTGCGCAAAATGGCCTCGGCCTGCTGGCCTTCGGGGGTGTTCTGGTACTGAGGCGCCAGGTTGGTTTGCATGGTCGCTCCTCAAAAGCCCAGGCGTGCAGTCGCGAACACGCCTTGCGGGTCAAACTGTTTTTGCAACTCGCCCTGAATGCGCTGCTGTACCGCGTCGAGCGGCGTGTTCACGCCCACAGATTTGTCCGAGCTGCCCCCGCGCACGCTGGCACGAAACAGCGTGGCATGGCCGCCCACGCGCTGAGCGGCTTCGCGCAGGGCGGCTGCTGCCGTGGCCGGAGCCCACAGCCAGCGCTGCGCGCCTTGCCATTCAATGTAGGGTGCGCCCTGGGCGATGCCCGGCAGGTCGATGACGGGCGCGGTCTGCGGCAGCGACAGGCGCCACAGGCACAGCGCGTCGTCGGCTGGATGAAAAAACGGCACGGTGTGTTCGCGGCGGGCCTGCCAGTCTTGCGCTGCTTCTTCACCTGTCATGCGCAGCACCTTTGCGCCGAGTGCCTGTGCGTCAGCGCCCATGCGAGCGGCCGCCGATTCGACGGCCGCCACCGCGCCTCGCAGGCGCACGAACAGTCGCTCATCGGCCGACGTGGCGGTGCGCTCGTGCACCCAGGCGCTGGCGTTCAGGGGCAGCGGCTGGCCGCCCCAGCGGTGGAGCAAGTCGAGCGCCGGTCCCTGTGCGATACCGGTACACATCAGCGTGGCCTCGCCAGGGGCCACGGGTAGCACTTTTAAGGACACCTCAGTGATCAGGCCCAGCGTGCCCCAACTACCGGCCAGCAGGCGCGACACGTCATAGCCCGCCACGTTTTTCATGACCTGCCCGCCAAAGGTCAGGTCTTGGCCTTGGCCGTTGATCATCCGCACGCCCAGCACATAGTCGCGCAGTGCCCCCACGCTGGCGCGGGCCGGGCCCGACAGACCGGAGGCCACCATGCCCCCCACGGTGGCACCAGGGCCGAAGTGGGGCGGTTCAAAGGCCAGGCACTGACCCTTCTCGGCCAGCGCAGCTTCTAGTTCAGCCAGCGGCGTGCCACAGCGTGCGGTGACCACCAGCTCGCTGGGCTCGTAACTGACGATACCGGCATACGAGCGGGTGTCGAGCACCTCGCCCTGCAGAGGCCCACCCCAGAAATCTTTGCTGCCGCCGCCGCGCAAGCGCAAGCAGCGGCCGCTTTGGGCGGCATCGCGCACCGCGTCGATGAGGTCTTGGCGTTGGGTGTCCATGAGCGGCGATGGTAAACCGCCGCCGAAAACCATCGGATGAATTTTTTGAACGGGGGGTGTGTCAGAAATTGCGGGGCGCGCTGTCCCAGCCATCAGGCCGCCTCTCAAGGCGGGCTTGTGCGGACGGGGTGGATATGGGTGTGACCGACCTCGGTGCGCGAATACCTGGCGAGGGATGAGCTCGCGTCGC
>JBILUT010000323.1:0-2881 GCA_044370875.1 Polaromonas sp.
CAAAAATCGTTGATGGGCTTGGGGTGTCGCGCTCAGGCGGCCAGCGTCCGAGCGGTCACAATGCAGAGGCTGCTGACTCCAGTGGATCTGGTGGCCGATGTCCAGAAAGCGAGGAAAGACGATGAGCGAAGCAAGCGGGTTTGGCGATTTCGGCAAGTGGGTGCCGGGTTTCGAATTTCTGCAGAGCCTGACGCGGCCTGCCGCAGCGCCCTCGGCCGGTCCAGCCGCCTGGGTAGCGCCTACGCTCAGCGAGGAAGAGATCGACAAGCGGGTGCAAGAGCTCAAGGCGGTTTTGTTCTGGTTGGAGCAAAACGCGACCGCTCTGAAGGCAACCATTCAGGCGCTGGAAGTACAAAAGATGACCCTCAGCGCCCTCAAGGGCATGAATGTGAGCTTGCAGGACATGGCACAGGCCTTCGCGGCTAAATCGCCTGCGGGTGCCGGCACTGCCGCGCCAGCGGCGCCGGTCCAGGCCGAGGCGACAGCGCCTCATGCCAAGCCCAAGCCTGCTGCGGCGCGCCCGTCAAAGCCGCGTGGTCAGGCTCAGGCGACTGCCTCGGCCGCCTCCGGGGTGGTCGATCCGATGCAATGGTGGGGCGCCTTGACCCAGCAGTTTCAGCAGATCGCCAGCGCGGCAATGGCCGACGTGCAGACTCAAAAGCCTGGCACGAAGGCGCAGAAGCCGGCTCCCGCACCGGCGGGTGCGGCTTCTGAGGGCCAAAGCAGGCCTCGCAAGGCCAAAGCGCCTCAGGGCAAGACTGCGCGTGGTACGGCCCGGAAGCGGGCGGCTTAGGGGGCTGTATGAGCCAGCGCTTTGCGCATGCCCATGCCACCCATCCGCAATGGGCGATGGCCGCCGCCTTGGTGCTGGCTCAATTGCGGGCACAGTTGGTCTTGCCGGGGCATGCCAGTGCGCCAACCCTGGGCCTGATCTACATCACGGATCACTATGCGGCCCATGCGCAGGAGATCCTGGACCATCTGGGTGACCAGTTGCCTGAGGTGGTCGACTGGGCCGGCACGGTGGGCGTGGGCATTGCCTCGAACAACGTCGAATACTTCGACGAGCCGGCGCTGGCGGTCATGCTTTGCGAGTTGCCCTCCGATCAGTATCGCGTGTTCTCAGGGGTCGCGCCCTTGAGCGCATCGGCCAGCCGCTTTCAGGCGCAGTCGGCGTTGGTGCACGCCGATCCGGGTGAACCAGAGTTGGCCGAGCTGATTGGTGAGTTGGCCGCCAGTACCCGGGGGGGTTATCTCTTTGGTGGGCTGACCGCCAGCCGGGGAGCCGCCGTGCAGTTTGCCCAAAGCGGTCAGGGCCACCTGCGCGGGCAGGGCGCGGCCGGTAGTGTTTTTGTGGGCGGCCTCAGTGGGGTGGCCTTCGGGCCGGAAGTTGGGCTGATTTCGCGCGTTACCCAGGGCTGCGAGCCGGTTTCGCCCGAGCGCACCATCACCGCCTGCGATGGCCATGTCGTGCTGGAGCTGGACCATCGCCCGGCGCTCGAGTGCCTGCTGAGCGACCTGCAGATCAGCCTGGACGATCCCCAGCCGGCGCTGGCCAAGGTGCGGCGAACCCTGGTGGGCCTGCGAACGGCGGGTGTAGAGCCCGGGTCGCGGCAACGGGGCGGGCCCTTTGGGGACGACACGCTGGTGCGGCACATCATCGGCCTGGATCCGGCCCGCCGTGCAGTGGCTGTGGCTCATGCGCTTGAGACTGGCATGCGGCTGAGCTTTTGCGAGCGACATGCACAAGCGGCGCGCGGCGACCTGGTGCGCATCTGCGCCGAAATCCGGGAAGAGGTCGAGGCCTCCGAGATGGTCCTGCTTGAACAGCCGCAAGAGTTGCAAGCTTCGTCGCCGGCCAAACGGCAGATTGCCGGTGCTGTGTACGTCAGCTGTTCGGGTCGGGGCGGCCCGCACTTTGGTGGACCCAGCGCTGAATTGCAGATTGTTCGCCGCGCCTTGGGCGATGTCCCCTTGGTCGGCTTCTTTGCGGCCGGGGAAATCGCCGGCCGCAACATTTATGGTTACACCGGCGTGCTGACTGCATTCGTCGTGCCCGCCTGAGAGGTTTGGTCATGAAATTGCACATCGCCAACAAAAACTATTCGTCTTGGTCCCTGCGGCCCTGGGTGCTGATGCGCACCCTGGGCTTGGACTTTGACGAGGGGCTGCATCCGTTTGCCATGGGCGGCGGGCCCAATGGCTTCGAGGCCTTCTCGCCCACGGGCAAGGTGCCGTGCCTGGTCAATGGTGATCAGACGATCTGGGACAGCTTGGCCATCATCGAATACCTGGCTGAGCGGCATGCCGCGGTGTGGCCGCAGTTGGCCGCGGCGCGGGCCTGGGCGCGCTGCGCCTCCGCCGAGATGCATGCCGGCTTTGCCACCCTGCGCCAGGTCTGTCCGATGAGCTGCGGCGTGCGTGTGCAACTGCACCCCGAGTCACAGGCTTTAGTGGCATCCGACCTTGCGCGACTGCAGAGTCTCTGGCGCGATGGTTTGCAGCGCTTCGGCGGGCCTTTTCTGGCGGGCGCTGCGTTCACCGCAGCAGATGCATTTTTCTGCCCGGTGGCCTTCAGGGTGCAGACGTATGGGCTGGTCTTGGATCCGATCTGCAGCGCGTATGTGCAGACGCTGCTGGAGCTTCCAGCCATGCGCCAGTGGTATGAGGAAGCCTTGCGTGAGCCGTGGATTGAACCGAGTCACGAGGCCGATGTGCTGTCCGTCGGGCGCTTGATCAGCGACGCCAGGCACCGGGGTGCCTAGCCGCGCGTCCATCTAGCAACCGCGTGCGCGGTCCGCGTGAAACTGCACCACAAAGTTCGAGAAAAGGCCGCGCTCGAGCGCCTGCCGGATGTCGCGCATTAGATTCAAGTAGTAGT
>JBILUT010000325.1:0-2875 GCA_044370875.1 Polaromonas sp.
TGTCCCAGATCCGCTCGGCAATGTTGGCGCCGACCAGGCGCAAGGCCGCACCCATCTGGAATCTGAGCCAGCTTGCGCAGCTGCTCGGCATCGAGAAGGGTTCGCTTGCGCACCGGATGAGCCGCGGTGACCTGCCGCCTGGCACGCTGAACGAGGTCGGCAATCGGCGCCAGTTCACCCTGCCCGAGGTCAGGGCTTGGGTGCGCGAGTACCGCAAGGAAAGCCTGCGGCCGATGGACGCGGAGGCTGTGACTATCAGCATCGCGAATTTCAAGGGCGGCGTAGGCAAGACGACGACGGCGATCACGCTGGCACAAGGTATGTCTCTGCTGGGACACAAGGTGCTGGTCATCGACACCGACCCGCAAGGCTCGTTGACCACGCTCTTCGGGATCTTGCCAGATGCCGAGGTGGAAGAAGAGGACACCATCCTGCCATTGGTCATGGGGGCGCAGACATCGATTCGATATGCAATTCGCTCGACGTACTGGGACGGCATCGACCTGGTCCCGGCCTCGCCGTTGCTCTTCGGTGCTGAGTTTGCGCTGCCAGCGCGGCAGACCAAGGAAGAGGGCTTCGAGTTCTGGAACGTCCTGCACTACGGCATAGACGACGTGCGTGCTGACTACGATGTCATCGTGATTGACACCCCCCCTGCCCTGTCGTACACAACGATCAATGCCCTTTTGGCGAGCAACGGGATCATCATGCCGCTGCCTCCCAGCACGCTGGACTTTGCTTCGGCCGCTCAGTTCTGGTCGTTGTTTTCCGACCTGACCACGCAGCTGCTCACCAATCGCGGGCACGACAAGCAGTTCGACTTCATGAACATCTTGCTCAGCCGGGTCGACAGTTCGGATGCAACCGGCGCGATCGTCAAGCAGTGGATCCAGAGCACCTACGCCAGCCGGGTCTCTGTGCTTCCGATGGAGATCCCGAAGTCAGCGGTCACCGCCTCGGCAACTGTCGAGTTCGGAACAGTTTTTGACATCACCAAGTACGACGGCAACGCGAGGACCTTCAAGCGCGCCAGGGATGCCTACGATCTGATGGTGGGGTACATCGAGACATCGGTTCAATCGGTTTGGCGCCGTCAGGTGGAATCCATCCCGGCCTCGGCGGCTCGCTCCGTCAAGGTGTTGAACCGTTCAACACTCGCTGAGAAGGGGGCTGAATAATGGCCAGGAAGATCTTCGAGAAAGCAGGCCTGATCCCAGGCCTGCAGGCTTCATCGAGGCCGGGTGGAGGCAGCGCCGCGCCGGCGGAGCCGTCCAAGGCGAAGACTGCGCCAGGAACCATGATGGGTTTTTTGACCGCCCAGTCCGGCGCGGTTCAGGAGGCCGAGGCGCTGAGAGCTCGCGTCAAGTCGCTTGAACAAGAGGCGCCTCTGCGCAAGATCGATCCCTCCATGATCCGGCCATCCAAGTGGGCCAACCGGCACGAGGCCTCCTTTCTCACCGCTGAGTTTCAGGAGCTGAAGGCGGAGATTGCTGCTGCAGGGGGCAACGTGCAGCCGATCAAGGTTCGTCCTGTGCAGGTGTTGAACGGTTCAACACCCCCAGGTGAGCCAAGCTTTGAGCTGATCTTTGGACACCGAAGGCATCGCGCTTGTGCTGAGCTTGAAATTCCAGTGCTTGCTGCCATCGAAGAGGCGTCTGACGTCAGCCTGTTCGAACAGATGGAGCGAGAGAACCGCGGGCGCAAGAACTTGTCTGCCTGGGAGCAAGGGACGATGTACCGCAAGGCACTGGATGAGGGCCTGTATAGCTCGCTGCGTCGTCTAGCTGAAGGCGTAGGTGTGGACGTGTCCCTGGTGTCCAAAAGTGTGTCTCTGGCTCGCTTACCTGAGGCGGTGGTCGCTGCATTTCAGAGCCCGCTGGATATTCAGTTTCGATGGGCTGCGCCGCTGACTGAAGCGATGCAGAAAGACCCGGACGGAACACTGACAAGGGCTCGGGCGATTGCTGATGCGCGCGATGGTCTTAGCGCTGCAACGATCTTGTCCAAGCTGGTGGGCCAAGCTAACCCAGCGTCAGTCCGTTCAGCGCCTCAAACGCTGACGGCTTCGAAGGCGGGGAAAGTTGCCGCAAAACTGACGGCCGATACCAAGGGGAGGGCGGTTGTTCGATTCGAGGCTGACGCGCTGCCTGAGTCCCGGCGCAAGGCTCTGATGAAGGTCATAGAGGACTTCCTCAAAGGCTAGAGCCGAGCGCGCACTGCTGCGCTCGCACTCCAGGCGGTCGTGACCAAGCCAACGGCGGGGAGGGCGCGTTATGCGAACGAACAAGGCGGTATTGATCCGGCGCACGACTTCGCGCACTTGCCAGCGCTGCTGCGCGGCCTTGCGCAGGAAGGTGCGGACACTGATACAAGCAATCAGTGCGTTCATCGGTTCTGGCAAAGACAAGCCTCGATTTGGATTAGGACTGGAAACCTGGTTTCCAGTCCAGTCGTGACCTTCAAGAAACCCTCTGCTCGGGTGGTCAGCACCACGCACGAAACACCTGGATGCAAGCGAGTGTTGAACGGTTCAACATACCCAGTGCGCAGCCCCATGTTTCGTAGCGCTTCGATCTAGAACCTTGGGGTTTGCATCGAGGTTGTTGATGCGGCGAACACGGCCGGCGGCACATACCCGAGGGTGCCGTACGGCCGATGGTGGTTGTGGTCCTCGCGCCAGTTGTCGATGACACTGCGCATGTGGCTCAGGCTCGCGAACCAGTGCTGCGACAGGCACTCGTCCCTGAAGCGGCTGTTGAAGCTCTCGATGTAGGCGTTCTGCACTGGCTTGCCGGGCTGGATGAACCGCAGCTCGACGCCGTTGCTGGCGGCCCAGTTCTGCATCGTGCGGCCCGCGAACTCCGGACCGTTGTCG
>JBILUT010000324.1:0-2875 GCA_044370875.1 Polaromonas sp.
TCGCCAGCAGGTCCCGGTAGCGCTGGATCGGCAGGGCCAGCTCGCCAGGGCTTTGGCGCAGAACCTGGGCCAGCCGCAAAATGCCCTCGCCGGCCTCTCCGCTGGTCTGGCTGTGGTCGCCGTCCAGCCGATACAGCCCGGCCCCGGCGTGGGTGTCGATCACCGTCAGCGCCGTATCCTTGCGGGTCAGGTAGTCCAACAGGGCCATCAGCGTGATGTGTTTGAGCACATCGGCATGGTTGCCGGCGTGGAAGGCGTGGCGGTAACTGAACATGGCTGCGATGCTAACCGCTGCCGCCAATCCGGCGCTCTGACCGGCAAGAATTTGTATAATCTTCGGTTCTTCAGCGTTTGGCATCCGCCGGAAGACGCTGGCTCCATGGCCAGTGACCCCCACCTAAGAGGTTCTCGCCAGAAGAACACCGACCGTGGAGTAGATGCCCTTCGGACCCTTCTGGGGTTCTTTTTCAAGAGCACATTCATGAAAACTTTCAGCGCAAAACCCGCTGAGGTCGTGCATGAGTGGTTTGTGATTGACGCCGCTAACAAGGTTCTCGGTCGGGTCGCCAGCGAAGTGGCCCTCCGACTGCGCGGTAAGCACAAGCCCATCTACACGCCTCATGTGGACACCGGCGACTACATCGTCGTCATCAATGCCTCGCAACTGCGGGTTACCGGTGCCAAGTCTCTGGACAAGGTGTACTACCGGCACTCCGGCTATCCCGGTGGCATCACGGCCACCAATTTCCGTGACATGCAGGCCAAGCACCCTGGCCGTGCCCTCGAGAAGGCAGTCAAAGGGATGCTACCGAAGGGTCCCCTGGGCTACGCCATGATCAAGAAGCTCAAGGTCTACGGCGGTGCTGAGCATCCCCACACGGCCCAGCAACCCAAAGTGTTGGACATCTAAGGAGCTCAGATGATTGGTGAATGGAACAATGGCACCGGCCGTCGCAAATCCAGCGTCGCCCGTGTGTTTCTGAAAAAGGGCTCGGGCAAGATCACGATCAATGACAAGGACATCGCCGCCTACTTCGGCCGCGAGACCTCCATCATGATCGCCAAGCAACCCCTGGCGCTGACCAACAACCTCGAGTCCTTCGACATCCAGGTCAATGTGCATGGCGGTGGCGAGTCCGGTCAGGCCGGCGCCGTGCGTCATGGCATCACCCGGGCTTTGATCGACTACGACGCAGCCCTCAAGCCGGCCCTGAGCCAGGCTGGGTTTGTCACCCGTGACGCCCGCGAGGTCGAGCGCAAGAAAGTCGGTCTGCGTTCTGCACGTCGTCGCAAGCAGTTCAGCAAGCGCTGATCCCGTCTTTCGAACGTAAAAGCCGCCGTGTGGCCTCGTGCCCTCGGCGGCTTTTTTAAGCTCGGCAGCCCAAAGTGGCCGAGCGCTTGTGGTTGATTAAATTACTGTACTATTAGGCGTTCCCCGTTTTAAGGAGCTCGACATGAGCGCTGTTGCCCAAGACCTTCCCACCGACATCCCTGATCCGCTGGTCTTTACCGATGCAGCCGCGGCCAAGGTGGCCGAACTCATTGCTGAAGAAGGCAACCCCGATCTCAAGCTGCGGGTGTTTGTCCAGGGTGGAGGCTGCTCCGGCTTTCAGTACGGCTTTACTTTTGACGAAATCGTCAATGAAGACGACACCACCATGACCAAAAATGGGGTGTCCCTGCTCATCGATGCCATGAGCTACCAGTACCTGACCGGTGCAGAAATTGATTACAAGGACGACCTTGAAGGTGCCCAGTTTGTCATCAAGAACCCCAATGCCACCAGCACCTGTGGCTGCGGTTCCAGCTTCTCAGTCTGATTGACAGCGGCGCCCTTGGGGGCCGGTTTTCCAAAAAGCCGTCTGCGGGGCGGCTTTTTATTTTGCGCAGGCGCCGGACGGGTAGAGGGCGCCTAAAACCCGAGGTCCTCGGGCCCCGGTCACCTCGACCCGGTTGCCCGGCTGGCGCTCAAACCAGCACCAGGCCAGCCAGGCGAAGGCCGCTGCCTCCACCTGCATGGCCGGCAACCCGCGTTCATCGGTCGGCAAGACCTCAACCGAGGGCAGCGCCGCTTGCAGCAGGCGCATCAACTCATGATTGAGCGCGCCGCCGCCGCAAACCAGCAGCTCGCTGGCACCGGGTAGATGCTGCTGGAGGTCGCGTGCGCAAATTTCTGCGGTCAGCCTGGTCAGGGTGGCCTGTATATCTGCCGGCGCGCAGCTCTGGGCTTCAGGCCCCAGTCGCTCGCGCAGCCAGGCTGCATTGAACAAGTCCCGGCCGGTGCTGCGAGGTGGCGGCAACTTGAAAAAGGGTTCGTCTAACAACCGCGACAGCAAGCCTTTGTGAACTTGTCCGCTGGCAGCCCAGGCCCCGCCGTGGTCGTAAGGCCGACCGGTGTGCAACTGGCACCAATGATCGAGCAGCGCGTTGCCTGGCCCGCAGTCCCAGCCCCGCACCACCCCAGCGGCCGGCAGTATGGTCAGGTTGCTGATGCCGCCTATATTGAGCACTGCGATATCGGCCCGCGCTTGGGCCCACAGGGCGGCGTGGAAGGCGGGCACCAGCGGTGCCCCTTGCCCACCCGCAGCCACGTCCGCGCTGCGAAAGTCGGCCACCACATCCAGGCCGCTCAGCTCGGCCAGCAGGGCGGGGTTGTTGAGCTGCAGCGTGTAGCCCTGCTCGGGCTGGTGGCGCACGGTCTGCCCATGCGCCCCGACGGCGGTGATCGCTGATTTTTGGATGCCCAGGACCTTGGCTTGGACCAGCAAGTCGTTCACGGCCTGCGCATACAGATGAACCAGCGCCTGGGCGGCCTGCGCGGCGCGGTGGAGCTCATTGAGGCCCGGCTGGTTGAGCGCCAGCAGTTCCTGCCGCA
>JBILUT010000327.1:0-2868 GCA_044370875.1 Polaromonas sp.
CGGTGGGATAGCTCACGCCCAGGTCTCGCTTGAGAGCCAGGGCCGAGATGCCGGTCTTGGCCTGACTGATGAGGTGGATGGACAGAAACCAGGTCGTCAACGGCAGCTTGGTGTGCTCCATCAGGGTGCCAGCGGTCAGCGAGGTCTGAAGGCGGCAGCCGCCGCACTGGTAGAGCTTGCGGGCGCCCTGCGTCACAAGATAGTGCTGCGTGCTGGAGCACTGCGGGCAGCGAAACCCCTGCGGCCAACGCGAGCGCTTGAGGGTTATGAGCCCCATGAGGCACAACGGTGAACGGTCTCACTAATCGTAGTAGATCGTTTTTCATCAACAAGTTACAGAAGGTTTGCAAAGTCAATCCGACCACATTTTTTGCCACTTTCCGTCTTTCGATGCCGGACTGCTGAAAATCAGACCTCCCGCAACTTTCCTACCGGGCGACCGTTGGGTTCGGTAGATCTGGTTTACGCTCCTTGCAGTTCCATCTTTCATCATTGATCGCATCTGAGTACTCGTGGAGTCTGCTGGTGGCGTGACTTGAGCCGACTCTCCTCCTGCACATGACCTGTGCATGACAACAGAGCTGCCGCAGTGATGCAACCTCTGTTCAGATCAGCACTAGAGGGCTTCTATCTCGCTCGTTCCAGTCGCGCAGCCAGTTCGTTATGCTGCTGCTCGAACTTGTTCACGTTCCTCTTCAGCTTCTTCAGGTTTTGAAGCTTCCACTGCAGTGCTGGCAGTTGCGCGATGTGCGCATATGGCAACAAGTCCCACTGTGGCTCGGCGCGAACGATCGAGAGCAAGAACTGACGGTGCCGAGGATGCAACACGCGCGGCAACTCTCGCATCATCCGTTGCCTTGTTGCGAGCAACTCGCCCACACTCACAGGTGCTGAAGTCATCCCGACAAACTCATTCTCGAAAACCGCTTCCAGCGCCTTCTCTCTTGGGAAGAGCACTTCATGGGTCGGTCGGTTGTGTGCGGCCAGGTAAACCACGAAGCAGTCCAGCAAGGGTTCGCTCCAGCCACTGCCGGCGAGCATCAACTGCACATCGAACAGGTCTCTCGGATGCTGTCGATCCAGGGCCGCGACCAACTTCCCTGCATACAGCTCGGGGGTGGCCAGCACAGGCACCTCGATGTTGGCCGCGAACAGTTGCTGCGCAGCGGGCGTCAGCGCCTTCAGCTCAGGCGGCAACACCGTGCCTCGAAAGACGAAGTTCACCTCGACCTTGACCTCGACGCCTGCTCCGCTGACGAACAGCTTGGCCTCGGTACCTTCCCCGGATCTGCGAAGACTCGCTTCGAACCCCAAAGCCTTGATCCGCCCCTGGGCCGCGGTTAGTTCATTGCCGATGGCAAGCAGCGCTTCGTCCCGCGGCGATTCGTGCGGAACGAATACCACGTCGATGTCGACCGATAGCCGCGGCATGTCCTGCACAAAGAGGTTGATAGCGGTGCCGCCTTTCATGGCAAATACCGGCGAGCTGAAGATCGCTGGCGCAACTGCCAGCAACAGCTGCACGGTACGGGCGTATTCAGCGTTCATGAGGGTCGCTTCAGGTTGAGGCGATCGCCAGTCTTCGTGGCCGACACCCAGCGGCGACCCCCACCCAGGCGCTCGCTGTGACGACGCGCCAGGACAACCCAGGGAAGGTCCAGCTCCTCGGCCAAGGCATGGGCAAGCCTGACCACCTTGATCCGCTTGAGGTGGGCCAGCAAAGTCTCGAGCACATCCATGCGCAGCGATCGCGCACCCTCGACGAGGTGGCGTGCCTCCTCCATACTTTGGCCCTTGCCCACATCACTCAGGAGTTCCAGCAATGCGCGCTCGGGCGTGGACACCAATAGGTCCAGACGGCCCCCCGGCAACGGCGCCATTGCAATGCCTGAGGGAAGCGCGTCATCGAACAGGTGGGTGGCCTGATAGCTGGCGGGATAGGTCTGTGTGAACCATCCAGGCAACGTCGCCGACCTGTCGCCCCACATGACCAGCCTCTCGCCAAACGGCAGGTTGTGCCGCACACCGCGCCAAGCTAGGGCTGTCTTGCCCGCAATATGGAGACCCGGCAGCTCGGAAGTCAACCAGGCCAGGGCGGCATCGCGGTTCAGCTCGTCTCCCGGCAGCAAGTAGACGCCACGGCCAAGCCGGCGCAGCCAGCCGCTTGCTGAAAGTTGCGCCACTTGCTTTGGGCTGAGCCCGTGATCTTGCAGCAGCCGGGTCGATAGGGGCGCACCACGCGGCAACTCAACCAGCGCCTGGCGGAATAGTAGGCTTGGAGAAGATCCCATGGAAACGGAAGTATTTCATATTTTTTATGCCAATCAAAAGATGGCAGGTGCGCAAGCAATTGGCCCACCGCACCGAAAAAGGACTTCGTGACTTCGTAACCTCAGGCCATCGTCGATGGCCTGAGGTTCAGAGTGACGGTATTTCAGGCGATGGTGAACAGCATGTCACGGCGATCGTAGATGATCGGTCGCGCGCCCTCGTCGCCCAGTCCGATCGCCAGAACGTAGTGCAGTTGTGACCAGAGGCGTCTTTGACTGTAAGGAACGGCTGGAGGCCCTGCGTACATCCAAACACGCCACCCGAACCGCAGCGCTCGCTGACCCTACGCGGCGGGGGCGTGCCAGTTCAGGACTTCCAAGCCCTGCACGCGTGAAAACTCCTCGACGTTACGCGTGACCAAAGCGGCCCCGTGCCGCAAGGCAGTGGCCGCGATCAGTGTGTCATGGGGGCCGATGGGCCGCCCCTCCGCCTCCAGCCTCGCGCGAAGGGCGGCGGCCACCTGGGCGCATGCATCGTCAAAGTCCAGCACCACCAGGGGCGCAATGAAGCGGCTCAGTGCCTCCAACCTGGGCTGCG
>JBILUT010000328.1:0-2867 GCA_044370875.1 Polaromonas sp.
GGCCCTGCTTCGGCGCCTGGTGCCGCCCGCGCGGATGGCTCGGCTTCTGGGGGTGTGGAGCGCCTATACCCCGTTGGGGACGGCGCTCGCTTTGCTGGCAGGGCCCTTGTTCATTCCGTGGGCGGGCTGGCATGCCTGGTGGGATTTGTTTGCGGCGCTCAGTGCCGTGATGGCCGTTTGGCTTTATCGCGTGTTGCCGTCCGATCCACCGCGCAGTGTTCAGATGCCCGGGCTCGGCCGTGGATTGGCAGCCACCCTCGGGCGTCCGGGTCCGTGGCTCGCTTCGTCCATGTTTTGCGTCTACTCCGCCCAGTGGTTGGCCATGATGGGTTTTCTGCCCTCCATCTATGCGGAGGCGGGGGTGTCGGGCTTGATGCTGGGGGTGCTGACCGCGACCGCGGCCGCGGCCAACGTTCTGGGCAACGTGGCCTCGGGTCGGCTGCTGCACGCCGGCTATGGTGCGCACCGGCTTCTTTGGTGCGGCTATGCCGCCATGGCCGTGGGCAGCGCGATTGCCTTTTCGACTGTCACCGAGGGCTGGCCCTGGTTGCGATATGCCGGGGTGTTGTTGTTTTCAAGTGTCGGTGGTCTGGTGCCGGCCACCCTGTTCTCGCTCGCCGTTCGCCTGGCGCCCAGTGAGCAGCAGATCGCCACCAGCGTGGGCTGGGTGCAGCAATGGTCGGCGACGGGGCAGTTCTTTGGGCCACCTCTGGTGGCCTGGGTCGCCGCGCAGTCGGGGGGGTGGCATTTCACGCACGTGGTGACCGGCGGCCTGTGCGCCCTCGGGGCCGCTTTGGCCTGGGTGACATCGCGGCATCTGGCCCGCGGCGCAGCCCGGAACTGATCGCTCAGCAGCCAGTGACATCCATGAAAAAGGGGCGCTTGCGGCGCCCCTTCCTGTAGCACTGGCCGCTTGGCCGAGACCGGCTTATTCCGGTTCGATCCTGGCCTCGCGAATGGCTTTGGCCCACTTGGCCGTCTCCACTTTGGTGCGTTCGGCCATCGCCTGGGGCGTGCCCGGCGAGGTTTCAAAGCCCAGGGCTGCGAAACGCTCGAGCAACTCCTTGTCGGTGGCAGCGGCATTGGCGGCGCGGTTGAGGCGATTGATGATGTCTGGCGGTGTACCGGCCGGCGCAAACAGCGCGAAGTAGGCGATCAACTCATAGTCCTTCAGGCCCAGGGCCTCATTGACCGTGGGCAGCTCTGGGATGGCTTTGGCCCGCTGCATTGAAGTGACCGCCAGTCCACGCACTTTGCCGCCTTTGACCTGCGGCAACATGACCGCGAAGTCGGCGGTGAACATATTGACTTGCCCGCCAATCAGGTCGGTCATGGCCGCTGGCCCGGCCTTGTAGGGGACATGCGTCATCTGGATGCCGGCCATGCTGCCCAGCATCTCACTGGAGACCCGCTGTGAGGCGCTGGCGTGGGCGAAGGTCACCTGCCCCGGCTTGGATTTGGCCAGCGCAACAAATTCACGCAGCGTTTTGGCTGGCACGTCGTTGTTGACCGCGACGATCAGCGGCACCGACCCCAGGAAGGCGATCGGCGCGAAAGCCGTGTCCTGATCGTAAGGTAACTTTTTCATCAGGCTTTTCAGCGCCGCATTGGTGCTGTTCGTGCCCACCAAAATGGTGTAGCCATCGGGCGCTGACTTGGCCGCCGCCTCGGCGCCGAGCATGCCGCTCGCGCCCGCCCGGTTCTCCACGACGATGGGCTGCCCCAGGTTTTCCGACATCTTCTGCGCGAAAGCCCGCCCGATCTGGTCGGTGGCGCTACCGGGCGCAAAAGGCACGATGGCCTTGATGGGCTTGGTCGGATAAGCACCGCCGGCTGTCGCTGGCGCCGGCGCCGCGGTCTGGGCTAGCGCCCCGGCCGAGGCCAGGGTCAGCGCCAAAACGGTGGAAAGACGAAATCTCATGAGAACTCCCAAGGTTAGAGGCCAAGCCATTGTCCGCGTCCCGGCCTCGACACTCTTCAGGATCTTCCCTGAACCATTGGGTCAGGGAAAGGTTTAATAATTGGGGTCAGACCCCATTTTCGAGACCCCATTTTCGGGGCACGAGCCTTCCGACTTGAACTTCTCAGATCCCACTGGGCGCGGCGCAGCCGCGACACCGCCATGGCCCGACGACCGCGATTGACCGTACCCTTCTATCCCCATCATGTGATTCAGCGGGGCAATGACCGGCAGATCATTTGTCGGGACGACGCCGATCGTCGCAACCTGCTGGCCTTGTTTATGGAGCACTCGCAGCGACTCAAGGTTGCGATTCACGCCTATGTGCTGATGGACAACCACTTTCATCTCTTGCTCACGCCTGAGACGCCCGAAGGTCTGCCTGAAATGATGCAGGCGGTGGGTCGCAGCTACGTCCGTGCCTTCAACACCCGCCATGGCCGAACGGGAACACTGTGGGATGGGCGCTATCGCTGCAGCCTCATTGAGTCGGAGTCTTATTTGTTGACTTGCATGGCCTACATTGACCTCAATCCGGTTCGCGCCGGGATGGTCAACGACCCGGCTGAGTACCCCTGGTCGAGTCATCGACATCTGATTGGTTTGTGCGGCGACAAATTGGTCACCCCGCACGCACTGTTTTGGGGTTTAGGCAACACCCCCTTCGCCCGAGAGGCGGCCTATGCCCAGATGGTTCGGGCCGGCATTGACTCTGGGCAGCAGGAAGACCTGACCCGGACTGTGCTGACCGGCTGGGCATTGGGTTCTGACGCTTTCATTGCGGCGCTGACCAAGAGCACACAGCGAAGGCTCGCCCCGGCCAAGCCCGGCCGACCATCGGGCTCACGCCGGAAGCCCGATTAGTTCAGTGATTTAATATGTCCCCAATTAAATTGGACTCTCAGAG
>JBILUT010000329.1:0-2862 GCA_044370875.1 Polaromonas sp.
CGAGCTGCCTGACGAGCCAGTCGCCCCCGAGGTAAGCGCCCTGCCCCCGGTTTGGGTTTCCCCCCGAGCCGCCCGGCGTGCTGAGCTGCTGCAACTGCTCAAGGATTTGGGCGCCCGTATCGAAACCGGGGCTTCTGCGTCAGCGCAAGCCCTGACGCTGGTGGCGCCATTGGGCTTTGATGTCACCACCGTGGCCGTGGTGGAGCGACTCGACCCGGCCCGCACCGTAGGCATCGACCTGCTGGTTGAAGACGCAGCCACGCGCAGGCGCGTTTTGGCCACCAACCCTGCGACCCGCGGCGACATGAAGGCTGCCGCTCATGCCCTGTTTGCGCGCGACGGCAAGCCGGTCTCTGTGATCCGCGACAGCGGGGGCTTTATCACCCAGCGGGTGGTCGCCACCATTGTCAACATCGCCAGCGACATGTGCCAACAAGGTATTTGCACCCCGTCCGACCTGGACACTGCGGTCACCCTGGGGCTGGGCTATCCGCTAGGTCCGCTGGCCATGGGAGACCGCTGGGGGCCGGCCAATGTGCTGGAGGTACTGTTCAACCTTCAGACGGTCTATGGCGACCCACGATACAGGCCCTCTGCATGGCTGCGGCGGCGAGGCGCCATTGGTTTGTCCCTGCTGCAGGAAGAAGGCGCATCATGAGCGCCTGCCTCAAGAGCACCAGCGAAGGCAAGACGCTGGTGCTGACCATCAGCAACCCCAGCCAGCACAATGCCCTGGGGCCCGAGATCTACGCGGCAGGCATTGAGGCCATCAATGCCGCCGAAAGCAACCCCGATGTGCGCAGCATCATCATCACCGGCGAGGGCAAGGTCTTCAGCGCCGGCGGCAACCTCAGGCGGCTGCAAGCCGCGCGCGAAGGTCAACTGGAGGCGCAACGCCAAACCCTGGAAAGCCTCAACGGCTGGGTCGATGCCATCCGCACGTCGGCCAAGCCCGTGATCGCTGCGGTGGAGGGGCCGGCGGTGGGCGCGGCCTTCGCCCTGGTGCTGGCCTGCGACTTTCTGGTTGCCGCAGAAGACGCCTACTTCTTCATGGCGCACAGCAAGATCGGTCTATCCCCCGACGGCGGCGGCAGTTGGCAGCTTGCTCGGGCCCTGCCAAGGCCAGTGGCCACCGATGCCATCATGCGGGGCACCCGCCTGAGCGCCCAAACCCTGCATCAATACGGACTGATCAACCAAATCTGCGGCGCCGGACAGGCCTTGCAGGGTGCGCTGGAACTGGCGGCCGACCTCAACACCCGGGCCAGCAATGTCCTGGGCAGCATCAAGGAACTGATCCACGACGCTGAACAGCAGGCCCTCAGTGCGCATCTGGCCCAGGAGGGTCAGACTTTCATGCGTAACCTCCAGCATGCCAACGCCGGCGAGGGCATCGCAGCTTTTCTGGAAAAAAGGCCGCCGCGCTTTAGCTGAAGTCACCGTGGCGTCAGCAAAAGCCTGATTCAAGCCCTGGCAGTCGCCCGAAGGACACCCCGTGGACGATCCCATCCTTACCATGGAGGAACGCCTGGCCATCAATGCCGGCCTGTGGTTTTCCTCCCTTTCTCCTTCACTGAGACACGACATCCTGCGATGCGCCTATGTCAAACGTTTCCAAGACGGCGACCTGATCGCGGCTCGGGGCGACACGCCCCTGGAATGGATGGCTTGCGCCAAAGGCGCCGTGCGGGTCAGCTCGACATCGGTCACCGGCAAGCAGATCATCCTGACCTACATCGAACCGGGTATCTGGTTTGGCGATGTATCCATCTTCGACGGCGATGCGCGCACCCACGATGTTTACGCGCACGGGGACACCACCCTGCTCTGCCTGGCTCGCGCCGACTTCCAGAAGGTCTTGTCCCAGCATGTCGAGTTTTACCAGGCCATGCTGCAGCTCAATGCCCGGCGAATCCGGCAACTCTACGGATTGGTGGAAGACCTCAACACACTGCCTCTGCGCGCGCGGCTGGCCAAGCAGTTGGTGCATCTGGTGCGCAGCTATGGATCGGCCAGTCTGTCCGACAGCAGCGAAACCCGAATCGGCTTGCAACTGGCGCAGGAAGAGCTGGCGCAGTTGCTGGGGGCCTCGCGCCAGCGCGTCAACCAGGAGCTCAAGACCATGGAGCGCGAAGGCATCATCCGCATCGAGCCCGCGGGGCTGGTGGTGCGCGACCGTCAGGCATTGATGCGGCTGAGTACCGCCGAGACCGACCGCTAAGCGCTCGTCCGACTCAGCCAGCAATGACTGGCCGATTCACCCGCCCTCAGGAGTCGACAGACCGGCACAGTGCAGCGCGGGCAATTCAGCGCCCTCTCCCCGCGAGGTCACTATGACGCAATCCAGCGCCCCGGAACCCACCGTTGCCATGAGCAGCCAACATCAGATCGATATCGCGGCCCTGCAATCCTTTCTGCAACATCAGATGCCGGACTTTGCCGGCCCCCTGTCGGTGCAGCGGTTCAAGGGTGGTCAGTCCAACCCCACCTACAAGCTGATCACGCCATCGCGCTCGTATGTGATGCGTGCCAAGCCGGGGCCGGTGGCCAAACTATTGCCTTCGGCCCATGCCATAGAGCGCGAGTTTCGCATCATGCATGCGCTGCGCCACAGCCAGGTGCCGGTGGCCCAGATGCTGTGCCTGTGCGAGGACGAGTCCGTCATCGGTCGCGCCTTCTACGTGATGGAGTTTGTCGAGGGCCGCGTGCTTTGGGACCAATCGCTGCCCGGCATGCAAGCTGGCGACCGAGCCGCCATCTACGACGCGATGAACCAGGTTATTGCCGCCTTGCACCGGGTTGACCACGCAGCGCTGGGCTTGGCTGACTTTGGTCGGCCCGGCAATTACTTCGAGCGACAGA
>JBILUT010000012.1:0-10717 GCA_044370875.1 Polaromonas sp.
CACAGCCTGCCCCATGTCCGGGTCATAACGCAGGCCAGACAGCGCACCCTGCGCCTTTGCAATCCAAATGAGCGCATCATCTTGGACAAGTGCGAGCCGCGCCAGCTCCCCGGTGCGAGCGGCCAGCCTGTCGAGCGAAGGTTGGCAAATTTCGGTGATCCCAGAGGCTGCCAGAAACCGAAAACCAATCGCCGCCAGCCTCACGGTCATACCGTAGCGCTGGCTGTATTCGTCCTGCACCGCCAAACCGCGCCGCACAAGAACGGAAAGCAATCGATGGACGCCGCTCTTGGGCAATTCAAGTCGCCGCGAGATGTCGCTGATAGGTAGGCCCTGTGGTTGATCCGCAAGCAGCGCAAGGATGTCTAGCACCCGTTCGATCATCTCATCTGTTGCCATTAGTTCCCCAAAGAGCGGTATGACCTTACTAAAAGTCTACGGGCACAGCCAAATGTCCAGTGGCCGATCAGCCCGGCGCGGCAGTGGAACGCCATTCTGCATGATGCCTTCGCGCCTGCCTACTTTGCCAGCACGACGGTTATAACAAGACAACTGTTTTTGCCATCCCGAGAGAGCGAATTTTCCACCCTGAACCTGGTGCCAAGACATATGCAACAGCTAGGGAAACCACCCATAGAGGGCGCCCTCAAGGTCTCTAATATAGAACACAGTTCCATCTGGGCAGCTTTCATAACTTTAAAACCTGGGCACCATGCACTCCGTGACGGGCACCACGCGACTCTACGGCTTGGTCGGTGATCCATTGACATCGGCTAAATCGCCCCAGCTGCTCAACCAGTTGTTCGCCGCTCAAGGTATCAACGCGATCTGTGTCCCTTTTAACGTGCCGGCAAATGATCTGGCCCCCTTTGTCAGGGGGGCCCGGGCCATGCGCAACTTGTCCGGTCTGCTGGTCACGATGCCGCACAAGCAAGCCGTACTGGAGTTCGTCGACGAGCAACACCCCACCGCCCGCCAGGTAGGCGCGGTCAACGTGATTCGCTTTAATGACGATGGCCGCTGGGTCGGCGCTATCTTCGACGGGGTGGGCTGTGTTCTAGGGATGCGATGGGACGGCTACGACCCCGCCGACCAATCCGTCTTGTTGATTGGCGCAGGCGGCGCTGGCAGCGCAATCGCTTTTGCGGTTGCTCAGGCTGGGGCAGGCTCACTGACCATTTCAGACATCGACGCGCGGCGTGCCGAAATCCTCGCGCTCTCGGTGGCCGAAAAAACCGGCTGCAAAGCTTGCGCAGGCCCGCCCAATCCACGCGGCTTTGACATCGTTATCAACGCGTCGGCTCTGGGAATGAACGCCAGCGATTCGCTGCCGCTAAATCCGGATTTGCTCGAATCGCGCAGCATCGTGGTGGACATTGTGAACTCGCCCGAGCCTACACCCCTTTACCGTGCTGCATCAGCGCGAGGATGTCGGACCCAGAATGGTCGGCCTATGCATGAAGGTCAGGCGGTTCACGCGTTGCGATTCCTCGGCTTTGAGTACGTTCCCGAAGGCAGGCCGACGATCCCCAATGGCGCCACGGTCTCGCTCGCCATCCCCCCCTTTGCGACCACTTGAGCGCGCAAAGGTCCAATCACCCCTCGTCAACAACCCAAGTAATGGAGAAGATCATGAAAGTGCGATTTGTATTGAAGGCTCTCGCAACCGCAGCATTATCTGTGGCAGCCTGCGCAGGCGTTGCGCAGGCACAGGACAAGTGGGACTCTGCCGCATGGATCGAAGGTCGGCCTGTGACATTCAAAGCCGGCTACAACACCGTCAAGCAGTATCCACACGGCCGAGCCATCGAGAGATTTGCCAACCGAGTTGCAGAGCGCACCGGCGAGAACCTGCAAATTCAAACATTCCCTTCGGAGCAGGCGGGCAACGAGCGTCAGATGCTGGATTCGGTGATTCTCGGCAATCTTGATATCGCGAAAGTATCAACCGGCGTCATCTCCGCGGTCGTCCCGGAGTTTGGCGTGTTTGACTTGCCCTACGTGTTCCGTGATCTCAATCACATGATGGCCACGGTCAAGAGCAGGGTAGGCCAGGATCTGGTGGCCAAATTGGAAGCGCGCAACGTCAAAGTTCTATTTTGGATGGAACAAGGTACCCGCAGTTTCTACACCACATCCAAGCCAATCCGCACGCCGGCTGACCTTAAGGGCATGAAGATTCGCACGATCGCAAGTCCGGTGATGGTCGACACCATCAACGCGCTAGGCGCGACTGCGACACCCATGGGATTCGGCGACCTCTACCTGGGCTTGAAATCGGGCATTGTGGACGGCGCAGAGAACGCCCCGGACGCGATCTGGTATGCAAAGCATCACGAAGTTGCAAAGTTCTTCTCCGTAACCAACCACTTCCGCACACCCGTCGTCGTGGTGATGAACAAGGCCAAGTTCGACGCACTTCCGGCTGACTACAAGGAAATCATCACGGCGACCGCACGTGAGACCGAGGAGTGGTCGGGCACGTTGTACTCGCAGGTTTCGGCTGCGCTGATCGCCTCCCTTCGTAAGGGCGGCATGACGGTGGCCGACGCAGATGAAGCAGCATTCCGTAAGGCAGTCGAACCGGTGTATGCAAAGCATGCGGAGCGATTTGCCAGCCAGCTCAAAGCGATCCGGGAAATCAAGTAATACGGCCGCCTCTGGAACACTTGCAGCCGACCCAGGTCGGCTGCAACCAGACGGAAAAGGAACAAAACATGCCAGCCTTTCTTCGCCGCGTCCTAGAGTATTTATGCGCAGGAATCTTGATCGTCATCGTTGCCGTGATCTTTATAAACGTGGTGGGCCGATACTTTTTTCACGCCCCTCTCAGGTGGAGCGATGAAGTTGCACAGTTCCTCTTTCTCTGGCTGGCTTACCTAGGCGCACTGGCGGCCCTGATGGGGGGACGTCACTACTCCTTCCCCAATCTGATAGACATGCTCCCAGTCAAGATCCGGTTGGCAGTGAAAACGCTTAGCGACCTCCTCGTGCTTGCCATGCTTGCAGTGTTAGTGTGGACGGGCATTCAACTTGTCGATCTGCTGCAGCATCAGCGTTCGCCAGCCCTGGATGTGCCCATCTACTACATCTACACAGCATTACCACTCGTATCGGCACTCATGGCCATCGTAGTTGTCTATCAAATTGTGGCGCGCCTGCTCGGAAGGTCCGAGTTGGGGCAGCAGCTCGCAGATCCCCAGGTGGGCCAGGATTCACTGTGACCGCAGCGAAGCTCACCAGTCTTCGCTGACCCACGATAAACAAAAGAGAGACCCTGTGATTACAGCTATTTTGATGGGCGGCTTTCTGCTCTTGCTGCTGATTGATGTACCGATCGCGTTCGCGCTGCTCGGAGGATCGATGGTTGCCATGTATGTGTCGTCACAGAATCTGTTGCCGGCTGCGCAAAGCATGATCGCAACCGTCGATTCCTTCGCACTGCTATCGATCCCTCTTTTCATCGCAGCCGGCGATCTGATGAACCGTGGTGGAATCACGTCGCGTCTCGTTGACCTTGCGCACGCGCTTGTGGGGCACTTCCGAGGAGCGCTTGCACAAACCGGGGTTGTTTCCGCAACACTCTTCGGCGGCGTATCGGGATCCGCTGTTGCCGACACTGCGGCGGTCGGTTCTGCTGTGATCCCTCCAATGATCAAGCAAGGCTACAGCCCGGCCTTCTCGGCAGCACTGATTGCGACCTCCGGCACCTTGGGCATGCTGATGCCGACAAGTATTACTCTGGTTATTTTTGCGCTCACCGCAAACATCTCCATTGCGAATCTTCTTGTGGCAGGTCTGATCCCCGGCATCATCACGGCCGTGATGCTCTGCTTCTACTGCTACTTCTACGCAAGAGCCAAAGGCATCGAGTTTGCCGATCAATTCTCGCTGTCGAAACTCGGTCGCGCAACAGCCAAGGCAATCATCCCCGGCATCACCCCTGCGATCATTGTCACTGGCATCGTCGGTGGGATTTTCACGCCCACAGAAGCCGGCGCAATCGCTGTCGTCTATGCCGCCTTCATCGGCGCTTTTGTCTATCGCGAACTGCGCTGGAAAGACTTATTGGCATCGGCCGTTCACACCAGCGTGATCACGGGCCTGGTGATGTTCCTGATCTTCACCTCATTCGCATTTAGCTGGGTGATCACACTCGAGCGCGTCCCAGAGGCATTCTCAGCGTATTTGCTGGGCAGTACCAACAGTGCACTATTTGTATTCCTGCTGATGAACCTTTTCCTTCTGGCGATCGGGACATTTCTTGATCCGACGCCTACGATTCTCATCACCGTTCCGATCTTCCTTCCGATCGCTATTCAGTACGGCATCGATCCGACACATTTCGCCATCGTGTTCACCATCAATATGGCGATCGCTCAGGTTTCCCCCCCGGCAGGAACTGTTCTGTTCACTGCGTGTGGGATCGCTCGCGTATCCATGGCTCAGGTGACGCCGCCCCTTATTCCACTCATGGGCGTCTTGCTGCTGAGCCTAGTGATCTTCGTCTTGATGCCTTCGCTTGTTCTCTTGCTGCCGAACCTTTTCTTTAAATGAGTGGCGCCTGCGCTCAGCTATTGCGACACCGATTGAATGGAGATAAATCGCATGAAAGTTGCGCTGATTGAGGCGAGTCATTGGCATGTGCCGCTGTACCTGGATGCGCTGGAAGTCCCCGGCGTCAAGGTCGTTGCGGTCTCGGATGCAGAGCACGTGAAAGGGCAGCAGATCGCAGCGCGCTTCGGATGCAAGTTGTATGCCTCCAGCCAAGAGCTGATCCAAAAAGAGAGCATCGATTTCGCATTCGTATTCGGTCGTCACTCCGAGATGCCGATGTTCGCCGAGGCACTGATTGCGAGGCGTATTCCGTTTGCGCTCGAGAAGCCATGCGGCGTCAACATGGCGCAGGTGACCACGCTTCGGCGATTGACAGAAGCGGCAAACCTCTATTGCGCGGTACCACTCATCTTCCGCATCAGTGACCTGCTCGCTGCGCTCGAGGGCGCCGAACAAACAATTCCGTCGGACTACAACTACATGTCCTTTCGCTTCATTGTCGGACCGCCCAGTCGATATCAAGCGGCAGGCGCGGGTTGGGCTTTAGACCCTCAGTTTTCCGGAGGTGGCTCCACCATCAACGTCGCCACCCATTTCATCGATCTGTTTAGATTTCTGACAGGTAAGGCGGTCACCCGAGTCTCCGCCACGATGCACAACCGGACGCACCGAGGCGCTGTCGAGGATTACTCCTTGCTCACCATGCAAACCGCCGATGGCGTGACGGGCCTGGTAGAGACGGGGTACAGCTTTCCCAGTACGGCCGATGAACAACGGGAGTTTTCCTTCACGCTAGCGTCCGATCGCGTGTACGCCAAGTCAGGGCCTGATCGAATTGAGATTCGTGACCGCAACAACCTGGCGGCAGGAACGCGCAGCCTTCGGCTAAGGCTCGAAACAGACGTTTACTACCCGCTATTTGTCAAGCAGGTCTTGGAGGAGTGCCGTTCAGGTGCTAAGCCCTTGGCTTCGCTGCGCGACGCTGAAGCGATGATGCAGGTTATGGATGCAGGATACGCATCAGCCCGGCAGGGTGGCGTCCCGCAGACTCTCGGACCGATTCCTGAATGACCTCTGCCTTGCAGGAGTCGCAATGATGGGCGTAACCGGCGGCAAAGGGGCGTATGCCATCAATACCTACTCGTTCACGCGTCAGCTCCATGCTCGTGAGTGCCTACAACAGCTCGCCTATCAAGGTTATCAGCGCTTCGAGGTCATGCTGATCCCGGGGCACTTCTGGCCGACGATAGATGGAGCTTCGGGGCGGCGTGAAATGGAATCCTTGATAAGCCGCCATCAGCTGGAAATCGTGACGCTAAATCAACCCAACCTCGACATCAATCTTGCGTCAGAGGTTCCGGAGATGCGCCAGCACTCTTGTAGCGCTGTGGCCAATGCGATTGAGCTGGCGGCGGCATGGAACGCAAAGGGAGTCGTTGTCAATCCCGGGAAAGCCAATCCAGTCAATCCGCCGCCCTTTGAGGCACTGACAGAGAACTTCAAGCGATCACTGGATCAGTTGATTCCGATCGCGCGGAGCGCATCGGTTCAATTGATCGTTAAGAACCATCCTTTGAGTTACCTGTACCGCGCTCAGGATCTCAAGGAGTTCTTTGATGTTTTTGGCTGGGAGCAAATCGGGCTGGCCTACGACTTCGCAAACGCTCATTTCGGGGGCGAACAGCCTCAGGCAGTCCTCAGCCTGTGGGAGCATTTATCGTTTCTTTATGCGGCAGACACATCGACCGAGCGCTTTGAGCATGGAGAAGTCGGCAAGGGCACCGTCCCTTTCGACGCAATTGCGAAGATGCTCCACAGCGCGGGATCTTGTCCACCAACGATCCTCGAAATCGTATCCACGCAACCCCTGTCAGCCATTGCAGCCAGCATCGATTGTCTTGACAAAATTTGTTGGCCTACCGCATGAAGGAAACCGAATGAAGACATCACCCCGCTTTAAGGGTCCATTGCCTCTTGCTGACGCGATGTCTAAGCTCATCCTCACGCCTCTGGAGGATGCGCGCTTTCACAGGGAGGGGCCACGGTCATTTGTGGAGTACCGAGACTTGGGTATGGCAGAGGCCACCGGGGGCCGTATCAGCGGTAAGCACATCCGGGCTATTCAACCGTTTACTGAAGAGACCGGCTGGCACTGGCACGATATGACCGGGCACTTCGTCTATGTTCTGAAGGGTTGGGTCAAGTTCCGGTTCGATGGCGTCGAGGAGGCTGTGACCGTCGTTGCGGGATCCTGCCTCAGTCAGCCAGGTGGCGTAGCGCACAACGTGATCGGGCAATCACCTGACCTCGAACTCATAGAAATCAATATCCCAGCCGACTACATCACGGCAGAGTACGCAAAAAATCAGCCGTGATTAGGCTGCATTCGGTCGTTATCGCCCGTCCCATGGCTGACACGCGCTCAGCGTCCGGGTCCATCCGGACCACGACTTGCCCGGCCCCGCAGAGCAGAGCCACCTAAAATCCGAGGCTCTGCCGGCATAGTTCAATGGATAGAACGAGCGCCTCCTAAGCGCTAGATACAGGTTCGATTCCTGTTGCTGGTACCAAATCCGAACCCGGAGTGGCCCCAAACCATCCGGTTTTTTGCTTTTACCACCAGAGATGCGGGTTTTCCCTTAGAAGAAATTTGTGTCAACTTAAATTGACTTATTTACATGTCAATTTATGATGACAAGATGAACTCACCAGTTCACCTCATTCGCGGCGCCAGTCGCGGATACCCCGTGCGGGTTTAGCACGTCTTCTTGCAAGGAGAAAACCCATGTCTGATCAAGACAAGGTAGGGCCAACGGGCTTGACCGTGGCCGAGTCGGAGGAGATTCACCGCAATCTCATCCAGGGTACGCAGATCTTCGGCATGATTGCAGCTCTTGCCCATCTGCTGGCCTTCATCTATTCACCCTGGCTCAAGTGAGGGACCAACCATGATCTACGGAAAAATGTGGACGGTCGTCAGACCGCAAGTGGGTATCCCCATGTTCATCGCCGGCGTGGCCATTGCATCGTTCAGCGTGCATCTGGCCCTGACCTTGAACACCACCTGGGTGAAAAACTTCCTCAACGGCGGAGCCTCAAAGGCTGCTGTGTCTGCACCCGCAGCCGCGGATCCACCGGCGAAGAAGTAGGCCTGCACTGCGAGCCGGACCGATCGTCCCTTTGGGGTGATCGGTCCTTTACTTACACATGAACCAGACGCACCGGCGCTGGGTGACCCAATGGGTCAGCCTGGGATCGCGATTCCTTCCCTTCGCGGACGCGGCCAGCGCGGACCTTCCCTTATCGCGACTGCTGCGGCTGTCGCTGTTTCAGATTTCCTTTGGCATGGCCGTGGTCATGCTGGTGGGCACGCTCAACCGGGTGATGATTGTTGAGCTCAAGGTGCCCGCGGCCCTGGTGGCCCTGATGGTGGCCTTGCCACTGCTGGCCGCTCCCTTTCGGGCCCTGATCGGTTTTCGGTCGGATCACCACCGCAGCGAACTGGGCTGGCGGCGGGTGCCCTACATCTGGATGGGCACCATGATCCAGTTTGGCGGCTTCGCCATCATGCCCTTCGCACTGCTGGTTCTGGCCGGCGCTGGCCAATCGGCGCAAGCGCCGGCCTGGGTGGGGCAATTCGGTGCCGCGCTGGCCTTTCTGATGGTGGGAGCTGGCATGCACACCACACAGACCGCCGGTCTGGCCCTGGCCACCGACCTGGCCCCACCCGAGACCCAAGCCAAGGTGGTGGGTCTGATGTATGTGATGCAACTGATCGGCATGATGCTCAGCGCCTTGCTGTTCGGCGACCTACTGTCCGACTACAGCCCAGGCCGCCTGATCCAGGTCATCCAGGCAGCGGCCATCTTGACTCTGGTGCTCAATGTCATCGCGCTGTGGAAGCAAGAGGCCCGCAGCCGGGGCCGCGCTCATCTGCGGCCCAGCGAGACGTTTTCGCAAGCCTGGCTGCGGTTTACCCGGGGCCCTAGCAACACGCGGCGGCTGCTGGGCGTGGGTCTGGGCACCATGGCCTTCACCATGCAGGATGTGCTGCTCGAACCCTACGGCGGCGAGTTGCTGTCGATGAGCGTCTCGCAAACCACCTTTCTGACCGCCACACTGGCTCTGGGTGGCCTGATCGGATTTGGCATCGCCTCCCGCGTGCTCAGCCGTGGCGCAGACCCTTATCGGATGGCCATGAGCGGCGCCTGGGTGGGTCTGCCGGCCTTCATGGCCGTGCTGGCAGCAGCGCCGCTGCAATCGCTGGTGCTCTTTGTTGGGGGGACCTTCCTGATCGGCCTGGGCGGTGGCCTGTTCGCGCACGGCACCTTGACCGCGACCATGCAGAACGCGCCCCGCAATGAAACTGGCCTGGCCCTGGGCGCCTGGGGCTCGGTACAGGCAACGGCCGCTGGTCTGGCCATGGCCCTGGGCGGCATGCTCAGGCAAGGACTGAGCGAGCCGCTGGGTGTGGCCGCCGCCTACAGCGGGGTCTACGGGCTTGAAATACTCCTTCTAATGGCTACGCTGGTCGCCATGGCGCCGCTGGCCCGTAACCGAGCGCAGGCAACGGATATGCCCACGCCCGGACAATCCCCCTCTTCACCGTAAACGCCGGATCCCCTGGCACAAGGAAGACGCTATGCAAACCCATCACGTCCTGATCATCCTGTTCGTTGTATTTGGCCTGTTTATGCTGGCCAACTGGTTCAACCGGCCCAAAAAATAAGCGAAAAGCCGGTGGGCCCAAAACGGGCCCGCGCTCAGCCTTCTGGCCCAGAGCGCATAAAAAATCCGTCGTCTGCCGGATCTACACGGTGTCTGCTTTTAACTTGCAACGCCCCCTCAGGCCGGACGGCTGCCCCGCTCTCGCAGGGTGCGGCTGATCAGCACCACAGGCAGCAGACCCACCACGACCAATGCAAGCGCCGGGAGCGCGGCCTCACCCAGGCGCTCATCGCGAGCCAACTGATAGGCCACCACCGCCAAGGTGTCGCTGTCAAAAGGCCGCAGCACCAAAGTGGCTGGCAGCTCTTTCATCACGTCGACAAAAACCAACAGGGCAGCAGCTGCGGCCGATCGCTTGAGCAGGGGCCAATGCACCCGAACCATCAAGGCCGAGCCCGATACGCCAAGCATGCGGGCGCTGTCGTCCAGGCTCGGCGGGATCCGCGCATAACCACTGCCCACGGACTGCAGGGCCACCGCGGTAAACCGCACCAAATAGGCCCACACCAACCCTAAGGCGGTGGTGGTGAGCAAAGCCCCAAGGGCTGCCTGAGGCCACAGCGCTTGGAGCCAGCCTAGAGGCAACAACAGCCCCACCACAATCACTGCCCCCGGCATTGCGTAGCCCAGGCCGACCACATTGACCGACCAGCGTTGCAGGCCCCCGGGCCGCTGCCGCTGGGCAAAGGCCAGCAGCAAGGCCCCGGCCGTGGCCAGCACAGCGGTCAGGCCGGCAAGCCACAAGCTGTTGACAGACCACTGCAGAAAAGAGTCCCAGCGCAGTTCGGTCCCGCTGAGTATCAGCGGACGAAGCAGGAACAAGACAGGGAACACAAAACCCAGGGCAATCGGCGTGACGCAAAGCAGCCAGGCCCAGACGGCCTGGCCGCCGAGCAGCCGCACCGGCTGGGATTCAGCCGCACCCGCACGCCCGCCACCACGGACATCGCTAAAACGCAGTCGCCGCTGCGCCGCCCGCTCAGCGGCCAGCAAAGCCGTCACGATGACCAGCAGCACCGTTGCCAACTGGGCCGCAACCGCGCGGTTGTCCATGGCCAGCCAGGCTTTGTAGATGCCAGCCGTGAAGGTCTGCACCCCCAGATGACTCGATACCCCAAAATCGGCCAGCGTTTCCATCAGTGCCAGACCCACGCCAGCGGCCACCGCAGGCCGGGCCAAGGGCAAGGCCACTTGGGTCAGGCGGCGACTCAGCGGCGCACCCAAAAGACGGGCTGCCTCCATCAGATGCACTGCACGTTCGGCCAGCGCGGTACGCACCAAAAGGTAGACGTAGGGGTACAGGCATAGGGTGAAGACCAAGATCGCGCCCCACAAGCTCTGGACATCCGGTATCAAGCGTCCCTCCAAACCCAAGGTCTGCCGCAGCACCGTCTGCAACGGCCCGGAGAACTGCAGGAAATCGGTGTAAGCA
>JBILUT010000331.1:0-2849 GCA_044370875.1 Polaromonas sp.
GCCGCGGTGGCCGCTCCGGCAACGGGCGCGGCGGTTACGGCTACTGAGGCCTGCCCCGTCTTCGGAGCGATCGGGTGCCCCGGGCTGCGCTCCCGCCAGAGATCTGGGCGGGAGACATGCTGCACCCTTTATTCGCCCAAATAGGCGGCCCTGACGCGCGGATCAACCAGCAGTTCACGGGCCGGGCCGTTCATGGTGAGCAGACCCGACTCCATGACATAAGCGCGATCCGCGATCTTCAGGGCGCGGCTGGCGTTTTGCTCGACCAGCAAGACGGTGACGCCCTGGGCGTACACATCGCGAACCACTTCGAAGATCTTGTCGACCATGATCGGTGACAGGCCCATTGACGGCTCATCGAGCAGCAAGACCTTGGGCCGGCTCATCAGCGCACGACCCATGGCCAGCATCTGCTGCTCGCCACCAGACATGGTGCCAGCCAGCTGATCACGCCGCTCCTTCAGGCGCGGAAAGAGGGCAAAGACCTTGTCAAGATCTTCATCCATAGCGGCCTTGTCGCTTCGGATGTAAGCGCCCATCAGCAGGTTCTCGGTGATGGTCATGCGGGTAAAGACGCCGCGCCCTTCGGGCACCATCGCCAATCCGTCACGCACCAGATCCCAGGCACCCTTGCCGCGGATGCTCTGGCCCAGGTATTCAATGTCGCCATCGACCAGGGGCAACGAGCCGGTAATGGCCTTCATGGTTGAGGTTTTGCCCGCGCCATTGGATCCAATGAGAGTGACCAGCTCTCCGGCGCGCACCTCCAGATCGACGCCCTTGACGGCCTGGATACCACCGTAGGCCACCTTCAGGCCTTTGACTTTTAGCAGTGTCTGCGCCATCTCAGTGGCCTCCCGTACCCAGATAGGCTTCAATCACTTTGGGGTCTTTCTGCACATCAGCTGGCACGCCTTCGGCGATTTGTTTGCCGTAGTCCAGCACGGTGACCCGATCACACAGACCCATGACCAACTTGACATCGTGCTCAATGAGCAGCACCGTGCGCTGGTCGCGGCGAATTCGATCGATCAGCTCGCGCAATTGAACCTTCTCGGTGGCGTTCATGCCGGCTGCGGGCTCGTCGAGTGCGAGTAACGCCGGATCGGTGGCCAGTGCCCGCGCAATTTCCAGGCGCCGCTGGTCGCCATAGCTCAAGGTGCGAGCCTTGAAGTCCGCGTAGCGCGCAATTCCAACGTAGTCGAGCAACTCGCGCGCACGCTGGGCAATGGCTGACTCTTCAGCCTTGAAGGACGATGTGCGCAAGATGGCGCCGATCAAACCCGATCGGGTACGAACATGACGGCCCACCATCACGTTCTCAAGGGCGGTCATGTCGGCAAACAGTCGGATGTTCTGGAAGGTGCGCGCAATACCGGCCTTAGCCACTTCGTGAACGGCTACGGGCGAATACGGCTTGCCCGCCAGCGTGAAGCTGCCCGAGTCAGGCGTGTAGAGCCCGGTCAGCACATTGAAAAAGGTGGTCTTGCCAGCTCCGTTGGGGCCGATCAATCCGTAGACCTGTCCGCGCTCGATGCGGATACCCACTTCTGAGAGGGCCTGCAAACCGCCAAATCGCTTGGACGCGCCTTGGACCTCAAGAATGATGTCGCTCATCTCAGGCCTCCGCACCGGTTTTGCCTGTGGCCGACGACCGTCCGTGCTCGGGCGACGGCCACAAGCCGCGCGGCCGCATGAGCATGATGGCAATCATTGCCAGCGCAATGAGCAACTGCCGCAAAATGGCTGAATCAAGTCGGCCACCGGTCATGGCCTGGAGCGGGCCGGCCACATGTCGCAGCACCTCAGGCAGCGCAGCAAGCAGCAGCGCCCCGAGGATCACGCCTGGCAAATGCCCCAGCCCCCCCAAGACCACCATGGCGACGATCATGACCGACTCCATGAGGCTGAAAGACTCGGGCGAGACGAAACCCTGGAAGGCTGCAAACATGGCCCCCGACACGCCTCCGAAGGTGGCCCCCATGCCAAAGGCCAGCAACTTCAGGTTGCGGGTGTTGATGCCCATGGCCTTGGCCGCGATCTCATCTTCACGAATGGCCATCCAGGCGCGGCCAATGCGCGACTGCTCCAGGCGGTGACAGATGATCACCGACACCACCACCAAAAACAAAAACAGGTAGTAGTAGAGGCTGACTGAATTGATGGTGATCGGCCCAACTTCCAGCGCCCGGTTGAATTGGATGCCGAAGATGGTGACTCCGTCGATCTGGCTGATGCCCTTGGGGCCATTGGTCAGATTGATCGGTCGGTCCAGGTTGTTCAAGAAGACCCGGATGATCTCGCCAAAGCCCAAGGTCACGATGGCGAGGTAGTCGCCCCGCAGCTTGAGTGTGGGCGCTCCCAGCAACACCCCAAAGACTGCGGCCAATACCGCTGCCAGCGGAATGACCACCCAGATGGGCAAATGCAGGCCGTTCGGGAAGGCGGCGGCAACAGCCGGAAAGGCATCTGCCAAATGGGGCGAAGCCAGCAGCGCGAACATGTAGCCGCCTACCGCAAAGAAAGCCACATAGCCCAGGTCCAGCAGGCCCGCATAGCCCACCACAATGTTCAACCCCAGAGCCAGCAGAACGTAGAGCAGAGCCATGTCCACGATGCGCACCCAGGCGTTGCCGAAAGGTTGCAGCGCCAGGGGCAGCACCAGCAGCGCGATCGCGGCGATCAGGAAGGTTGCAAGACGGTGTTCTTTCATCATGGTCCGTCCCCTCAGGCCCGATCAGCCACACGCTCGCCCAGCAGACCCGAGGGCCTGAGCGTGAGCACCAGAATCAACACCATGAAGGCAAAGATGTCGACATAGTGACTGCCCAGGAAGCCGCCGGTCAACG
>JBILUT010000332.1:0-2847 GCA_044370875.1 Polaromonas sp.
CGTCGAGTTTCTTCATCGCATGCCGTTCTACGGAGCGGCCGTCCTTTGCACGGACGATCCCGGCGTGCAGGACATCGTGGGGCGGATCGCGCGTCCGATCACCAGCTATGGTCTGGGTGAGCAGTCGCAGGTCAGGGCGGTCAATATCCGCGCTGCTGGGGGGCAGATGCACTTCACGGTGCAGCGGAGAAATGGTGTGACCTTGCCCGACCTGGACGTGGTCCTCAATCTGCCGGGTCAGCACAATGTGCTCAACGCTCTGGCGGCCATCGGCGTGGCGGTCGAGCTCGACCTGCCAGATGCAGCCGTTGTCAAAGCACTGGCCGAATTCCGTGGTGTGGGCCGACGCTTTCAGCACTTTGGCGATGCGGCGCTGGCCGGTGGCGGACGCTGCACCCTGATCGATGATTACGGACACCACCCGGTGGAGATGGCCGCGACCTTGTCGGCTGCACGCGGCGCTTTTCCAGGGCGTCGGTTGGTGCTGGCTTTCCAGCCGCATCGCTACAGCCGCACCCGGGACTGTTTTGAGGACTTCGTCAAGGTCATCGGCCAGGCCGATGCGGTGTTGCTGACCGAGGTTTATGCCGCCGGCGAGATGCCCATCGTTGCTGCCGACGGACGGGCGCTGATGCGGGCTCTGCGCATGGCGGGCAAGGTTGAGCCGCTCTTTGTGGAGGAGATCGATGACTTGCCACAGGCCATTGTGGACAACGCCCGTGATGGAGATGTGGTGCTGTGCATGGGCGCTGGCTCGATTGGTCAGGTGGCCGGGCGGGTGATCGAGATGACAGGAGTTGCGCGATGACGACGCAGGCCAGCCGCATGGGCAAGGTGGCCGTTCTCATGGGGGGTCGCTCGGCCGAGCGTGAAATTTCCCTGATGTCCGGACAAGGGGTCTTGCAGGCCTTGCAGTCGCGCGGCGTGAACGCCCACGCCTTTGATCCGGCGCAGCGTGCGCTGTGCGAACTCAAGTCGGAGGGCTTTGATCGCTGCTTCATTGCCTTGCACGGGCGCTATGGTGAGGACGGTACCGTACAAGGCGCTCTCGAGTTGCTGGGCTTGCCCTACACGGGGTCGGGCGTGATGGCCTCCAGCCTGGCGATCGACAAGGTGATGACCAAACGGCTCTGGAAGGCCGAGGGCTTGAGTACCCCCGACCATGTGCTCTTGCGTCGCGGTCACTTCACGCAAGACGACCTTGCGCATGTGGTGGCCAAGCTCGGATTACCCCTGATCGTCAAGCCCTCACGTGAGGGCTCATCTCTGGGCTTGACTCGGGTCACCCGCTCTGCTGATTTGCCAGAGGCGGTCGAGCGCGCGGCTGCCCTCGATGCCGACGTGCTTTGCGAGCAATTCATCGCGGGCGAGGAAGTCACGGTGCCCGTCATCGGTGCAGCCGAGCAGGCCCAGGCCCTGCCTGTGATTCGCATCGTCGCACCGGACGGCAACTACGACTACCAGCACAAGTATTTCACCGATGAGGTCCGCTACCTGGTGCCCAGCGGCTTGTCTGCCCGTGAGGAACAGGTCATTTCCGAACTGGTACTGGCTGCTTTCCACAGCCTGGGCTGTCGGGGTTGGGCCCGTGCTGACGTGATGATCGATGCCGCCACGCGCCGTCCCTACCTGCTCGAAATCAACACCTCGCCGGGGATGACCGGCCACTCGCTGGTACCGATGTCGGCGCGAGCCGCCGGCCTGTCTTATGAAGACCTGTGCATGAAGGTCTTGGCCTTGGCCAGTCTGGACCATGCAGGAGTTGTGTCATGACGGCTGCACCGATGCCGCTGGATGTGCGTCTGATGAATGCCTTGTCAGTCGTTCTGTTTGGTCTTTTTGTGCTGGCAGCTTTCGCGCTGCTGGCGATTTGGCTGTTGCGACAGCCGATGTTTGGTTTGCAGGCTATCCGCATCGAGAACGAACTGGCGCACAACAACGCGGTGACTTTGCGGGCCAATGTAGCCCCTCGTCTGAGCGGCAATTTTTTCACCATCGATCTGGCGCAGACAAAAACCGCCTTTGAGTCGATACCCTGGGTTCGCCTGGCGGTGGTCAAGCGCGAGTTTCCGGACCGGCTGCGTGTGCGTATCGAGGAGCACGAGGCGGTTGCTCTATGGGGGCGCGACGATGAGGTCCGGCTGGTCAATCGGCAAGGCGAGGTGTTCGAAGTCAACCAGGGCGATGTCGAGGCGGAGAAGCTGCCCCGGCTGATCGGACCGCAAACCCAATCAGCCCTGGTGCTCAAGGCCTACCGCCAACTGGCGCCGATCTTTGAACGACTTGACGATGCACTGGTGCTACTGGAACTGACCGGGCGTGGGGGTTGGCGTGCGCAGCTTGAGAGCGCAGCGCTCATAGAGATTGGCCCGGGCTCCATCGACGATATCGTGCCGCGCGTGCAGCGCTTTGTGGCAACTGTGCCGCAGACCTCCTCGCGTTTCGGTCGCGGCATTGCGTCGGCCGATCTGCGTTATCCCAACGGTTATGCGCTGCGTTTGCATGGTGTTTCCACCACGGGCGCGGACACGGCGAATAAAACGACAAGGTGAATCTATGGCCAAGGAATACAAAGATCTCGTAGTGGGGCTGGACATCGGGACCAGCAAGGTCATGGTGGTAGTGGCCGAGGTGATGGCCGCTGGCGAGCTCAAGCTGGCCGGTTTGGGCGTGGCCGCCAGCAACGGGCTCAAGCGCGGTGTGGTGGTCAATATCGATGCCACAGTGCAGAGTATTCAGCAGGCCCTCAAAGAGGCCGAGCTGATGGCCGATTGCAAGATTGGCCGCGTCTACACCGGCATCACGGGCAGCCATATCCGGGGTATGAACTCCAGTGGCATGGTGGCT
>JBILUT010000334.1:0-2845 GCA_044370875.1 Polaromonas sp.
GGCCTTGGGCATTTCGCCGGCCACCTGTCTGCGCCGAACGCGCCGGCTGCTCGAGGCCGGCCTGATCGAGCACCAGATGGCGGTCCTCAACACCGATCAATTGGCGCGGCATCTGGGCCACGGGTTAACTGCGGTGGTCGAAGTCACGTTGGACCGGCAGGGCGACGAGCAGGCCCGGAGCTTCGAGGCCCGGGTGGTGGCCGACGATGCGGTGCAGCAGTGCTACCGGGTTTCGCCGGGCCCTGACTTTGTACTGATCGTGCGGGTCAAGGACATGCCTGCCTACGCGGCGTTGGCGCAGCGCTTGCTCAGCAGCGATGCCAATGTGCGCAACGTCAAGGCATTTTTCAGCGTTCACCGCGCCAAGTTCCGGCCGATCGAGCCTCTGCCTTTGCGCTCTTTGCCTTGAGGCCCGATCAAGAGACGATGTAGGCACCGGCGCCACTGGCCAGCAATTGGCCGTTGGCCGAGAAAAGTTCCATCTGGGTGTTGGCCACTCTTGAGCCCAGGCGAATGACCCGCCCCATCGCTTCAAAGCGTTCGCTGACGGCGGGCCTCAGGTAGTCCACCCGCAAATCGATGGTACCCAGTCGGTCGAAGTTTTTCATGCGCTCGTCTAGAGGCTTGTCGATATGGCGCGAGCCCAGGGCGCAAATGCAGGCCATACCGGCCACGACGTCTAGCACCGCACTGATCACGCCGCCATGCAAGCGGTCGTGCACAAAATTGCCGATCAGGTCGGGCCGCATGTGTAGGCCGCCGCGAAACCAGTCGGGGCCGGCGGCCACCATCTTCAGGCCAAGCAGGCGGTTGAAGACGATCTGGTCTTCAAACAGGGAGCGCAGATAGTTCTCGAACTCGGTGTCTGCGGTGGTGGAGTCTGGTAAGAGGGGTGAGGTCATGAGGGGATTGTCTTTTATGCAGTCAAGGCCCTGCGGCAGAGGCCATCGGGCATCCTCACCCAGAGGGTGAACATCACGTGGGACGAAAAGTTCATGCGTACCCGGTCGTGCTGGCGGCGATCCAGGGGCGAGCGGCCACACCCCGCTTCAGTGCTTGCTGAAGTCGGGCAGGCGCTTGTCCATAAAGGCGGTGAAGGCCTCGCGCGCGGCCGGCTCGCCGAGCATGCGACCAAAGATCAGGGCCTCCTGACCCATGCGCTGGGCCACTTCGGATTGGGTACCCAGCTTCATTAGCCGTTTGGTCTCTAGCAGCGAGCTCATGGGCTTGCTGGCCAGGCGCCGGGCTTGTTGCTGCGCCAGGGCGTTCACTTCGGTGGGCGGGACGATGCGGTTGACCAGCCCCCATTCGAGGGCACTCTCGGCGCTGAAGGGCTCGCCCAGCAGCAGGGCTTCGGCGGCTCGCGGATGTCCCATCAGCCTGGGCATGAGCAGGCTCGAGGCCGCCTCGGGGCACAGGCCCAGGTTCACGAAGGGGGTGGAGAAGGCGGCGTTGTCGCCGGCGTAGATCAGGTCGCAGTGCAGCAGCAGCGTGGTGCCCACTCCCACCGCCGGTCCGCAGACTGCAGCCACCAGCGGCTTGGCAAAGCCACTGATGCCGCGCAGAAAGCGAAACACCGGCGCGTCTTCTGATGCGGGCGGGTTGTTGAGGAAATCACCAATGTCATTGCCCGCTGAAAAGATGGTCTCGTGGCCCTGGATCACCACCACCCGCACCTGTGTGTCTTCAGCGGCTTGTGCCAACGCATCGGCCAACTGGCCGTACATGGCTGCGGTCAGCGAGTTCTTGCGCTGCAGGCGGTTGAGCGTGAGGGTGGTCACGCCGCCTTCGTGGTGGCTGAGGATGTCGCTCATGGGGGTCACTCCTTGTAATAGACGATCTGGTGCGCGCTGGCCAGCAGCAAGCCCTGGCGCGACCACAGATGCGCGGTCTGGTCAAAAAAACCGTGGCGGAAATCTTGTGCCCGCGCCTGCGCGTACACATACTGGGCACCAGCCTCGGCCAGTTCTTGCCCGCTGGCGTGAAAGTAGACGCTCAATGACACCGTGCCGGTGGGCACCCAGCGCGCACGGCGCAGCCAGATGCGTGGGTAGAACGCATCGCTCATGCAGGCAATGGCTTGCAGGTCAAGGCCACGCTGCTGCGCATCTCGCAGCCACATGCGGGTTTGGCTGTCGCGCTCGCGGTCGTCAGAGACGGCAGGCACAGCCCCTTCAATCAGCCTGATTTCATAGCGCCTGACCCACTCGACCGCTTCAAACAGGATCACCGGCGCAAAGGTCTCGGGGGCAGCCACCGGCGGCAGGGCCAGGTCTTGACGCCGCCAGACCTCGCGTCGTGCCGCGGTCACCACGGTGGCAGTGGCCATCACCGCATCGGCACCGTCCAGGTGTTGGGTCAACTCCAGCACCCAGTGCTGGGTGGCGCGGTTGGTGCGGGCCGCACGCGCCCGAATGCGGTAGGGCCCGTCTTTCAGCGCAGCTGCGTAGTTGATGGTCAGCGAGACCGGCTCGCCCAGGCATTGCGACTGCACCACGGCCTGCACCATCAGCGCGGCAGTGATGCCCCCGTAGGGTCCAACCATGTTGGCCCAGGCCGCATGGGTATGGCCCTCGAACAGGCCGCTTTCGCCCCGCAGGGCCAGCGCCTGATCGAGCAGATAGCCATCGCCGTCGTTCGGGGCCAGGTCCTTCATGTCAGACCCGCTCAAAGATGCCGGCGGCTCCCTGGCCCATGCCCACACACATGGTGACCATGCCGTAGCGCAGCTTGTGGCGGTGCAGGGCGTGGATGACTGTGGCGGATCGGATCGCACCGGTGGCGCCCAGTGGGTGCCCCAGCGCAATGGCTCCGCCCATCGGATTGACCTTGGCGGCATCGAGGC
>JBILUT010000336.1:0-2835 GCA_044370875.1 Polaromonas sp.
TGTAGAGGTCACGCCGGTGAATGACTCACCAGAAGGTCTGCTGCGCTGGATCGCAGTGGGTCGCGACATCACTGCGCGCAAATCACAAGAGCGGGCTTTCGAGCACCTGGCTTTCCATGATGCACTGACCGGCCTGCCCAACCGTCAGAGTCTGCTGCGGCGTCTGCAGCAATCGACGCATCCCAGCGAAGAGTCGCAAGAGATCGGTGCGTTGATGTTTATCGATATGGATCATTTCAAGATGCTCAACGACACGCTTGGCCATGACCGCGGCGACCAGTTGTTGCAGCAGGTGGCAGATCGGCTCCAAGCCTGCGTGCGCGAGGGCGATCTGGTGGCGCGGCTCGGCGGCGACGAGTTTGTGGTGGTGCTGCACCACCTCTCCCGTCAGGACGAGCAAGCGCGTCAGCGCGCCCATCAGATCGGCGAGCTGATCCTGCAGTGCCTGGGCCAGCCCTACGAACTGGCCGGCCAGCCTTATCACGGCACCTGCAGCATTGGGGTCACGCTGCTATCCGGGCACAACCCGAGTGTGGCCGATCTGCTCAAGCAAGCCGATCTGGCGATGTACCAAGCCAAAGCCAGCGGGCGCAATACGCTGTGCTTTTTTGACCCCCAGATGCAGGCCAGTGCATCGGCCAAGGCTGCGCTGACGGCTGCGCTGCGACAGGCCCTGCATGAACAACAGTTTGTGCTGCACTACGAACCGCAAGTGCAGGCCGACGGGCGCATCATCAGCGTCGAAGCACTGTTGCGCTGGCAGCACCCCGAGCATGGCCTGCGCCGACCCAGGGAGTTCATTGCCCAAGCCGAAGAAAGCGGACTGATTCTGCCGCTGGGCCAGTGGGTGCTGGAATCGGCCTGCCGCCAGTTGGCCTTATGGTCCCAGCGGCCGCTCTGCCGCAATCTGAAGATGGCGGTCAATGTCAGCGCCCGACAATTTTTACATCCGCAGTTTGTGCAGGATGTGTTGCAAACGACCGCACGCCATGGGGTGGCCGCGCATCAAATCGAACTGGAAATCACGGAAAGCCTGCTGGCTGCTGACGTGCAAGGCTGCCTGGTTCGAATGCAGCATCTGCATCAGGCCGGCATCGGCCTGGCGATCGACGACTTCGGCATGGGCTATTCGGCCCTGTCCTGCCTCAAGCACATGCCTTTGCAACGACTCAAGATCGATCGCGCCTTTATCCACGACATGCTGCAAGATCCGCGTGATGCCGCAATTGCCCGCACCATTGTGCAGCTCGCCCGCGACCTGGGGCTGCAGGTCATGGCCGAAGGGGTGGAAACACAAGCCCAGTGCGATCTGCTTGCAGCCTGCGGCTGCGATGCTTTTCAGGGCTACCTGTTCAGCCCGGCCCTGCCAGCCGATGAGATTGAGGCTTTCATGGCGGATTGGACGGCACAAGTCGATGTCGCGAAAGGCAGCGCAGGCCCCCCTTTAAGGGCGATCTGACTGCGTCACGAAAGCCGTACCTTCAGAGTAACGGGGCAACAGCACCTCAAAGCAAGTGCCGCCACCCGGCGCTTCAAGACAACGGACCGAACCGCCATGGCGCTTCGCAATGCTGCGCACCAGGGCCAGGCCCAGCCCCACGCCACCCGCCGTCTCGCTGGCGCCAGGCGGTCGATAGAAGGGCTCAAAAATCTGCTCGCGATGGACCGGGGGGACACCCGACCCGCGATCACAAACTTGCAAACGCCAGTCGGCCTCTCGCGGATCGATGGCCAGGGTAACCGGCCGGGCGCCATGCCGAATCGCGTTTTCAAGCAAATTGCGCAGCAGGCGTCGCAGCAACCGGGGCGAACCCTGTACCACCGGCGCGCCCGCGCCCGGCGGCAAGTCGAGCAACTGCGCCCCAACACGCGCACACTCTTCAGCAGCCAACCCCAGGAGATCCACCTCTTCCATCGGCTCGGCCTCATCCTGCTGCCTGTCGAGCCGGCTGGCCAGCAAAATCTCGTCGATCAATTGATCGAGCTCGCCGATGCTGCGGGCGATCTCATTGCGCTGCACCGGCGAGGCGTCGGGGCCCATCAACTCCACGCTCATGCGAATGCGCGCCAGCGGCGAGCGCAGTTCGTGCGAGGCATTGGCCAGCAAGGTCTTGTGCGAAGCCATCAGCCTCTCAATCCGTTCGGCGGCCTGGTTAAAGCGCTCGGCCAGAAAAGCCACCTCGTCATGGCCCTGCACCACGACACGGGCGCTCAGATCGCCACGGCCCCAGCGCTCAACTCCAATTTGCAGGGCCTCCAGCCGCTGGGTCAGTCGGCGGATCACTGGGTAAGCGCCCAAGGCCACGGCCAGCGCCACCAACAAAAGCAGCCAGAAAAAACTCAGCGGCGGCCGCCACCCCAGCAAGCCGCCCGGTATGCGGTCAGGCGGGCCCGCATGCGGTGGGCCGCCCGGTCGCGGTGGTCGTGAGACTTCGAGCTCAAGTTGCTGACCGTCAACGGTCTGCAGGTCAAAGACCAGTGCACGCCCAGGACGGCGCTCGGCCGGACCCTGCGACTGCGCGATAACCTCACCTGCCGCATTGCGCAAAATGATTTCGCGCATCGGCATCTCGCGCGGCGCCGCCTCGCGCGAGACGCGCCAAGCCCAGCCCACTGCCAGGGTGATGACCGCCACAGCAGCCACCACAGCCAGCCAGATGCGAAGGTACAGGCGTGATCCCAGCGCGTTCATGGCTGTCCGGCCCGTACGGGCTCAGTCCTGCTGCCGTGAAAACACATAACCCACACCGCGCACGGTAAGAATGCGGCGCGGCGCCTTGGGATCGACTTCTACGGCCTGCCGGATACGGCCCATGTGTACATCGATCGATCGGT
>JBILUT010000337.1:0-2818 GCA_044370875.1 Polaromonas sp.
CCCTGGCGACGGATCTCAAAGTGCAATTTGACCTGGTCTGAGTCGGTGTTGCCCATCTCGGCAATCTTCTGACCCTGCCGCACCGTCTGATCTTCCTTGACCAGGAGTGCCCGGTTATGGGCGTAGGCGGTCAGATAGGTGTTGTTGTGCTTGAGGATGATGAGATTGCCATAACCGCGCAGACCCGAACCCGCATAGACCACCCGCCCATCGGCGGCAGCGAGCACCGGATCACCGGCCTTGCCAGCAATGTCGATGCCCTTGTTCTTGGCTTCGTCAAAGGTCCCTACGGTGCTGCCCTGGGCGGGCCAGATCCAGGTCAGATCATCGGCAGACGCGGGGGACGCAGCACTCGGCGGTGCGGTACTGGCCGTGGCTGGCGGTGTAGCAACCGTCGGGGGTGCAGCGCCGCTGGCCGGTGGGGTGGGCTGCGGGGTCGGCCTGGCCAAGGGCGGCAGGGGCTGACCTGTCACCATGGCTGATGGTGCAGGCCGGGCCACCACCACCTGCTCGGAGGGCGGTGGCAACACGCGCAAGACCTCGCCCACCTCAATCAGATTGGGGTTGTCAATCTGATTCCATCGCGCCACATCACGCCAGTTCTGCCCGTGGTCCAGGGCGATGCGCACCAGTGTGTCACCCCGCTGCACGGTGTAATAGCCCGGTTTGCCGGCGTTTTCGACGCCGCGCAAAGGCTTGACCGGCTCAGTATCTGAAGCAGATGCCGGCGCCGCTGGAGCGGCTTGCCGGGCTGCAGCGGGAGCAGCTGCCGGCGCACGTGCCACGGGAGATTGCGGCGCAGACTGCGCGGGCACACTCACGGGCGCGGAGGCCCGCGCCGGCGCACGGCTGGGCGCGCGATCTTCCACCGGCGCCGGAATGGTGGAGCGAAAGGAGCAAGCGCCCAGAGCGCAAGCGATCAAAACCATCGCCCCAGACTGCAGTGATGACGTCCTCAACGGGCAATCCTTTGCATCAAAGAACGCCCGATTTTAGAGGGACGAAGTGCACCGGCTCGAGCACCGCCTGCCTCAATCCGGAACCCGTGTGGTCTATCACCA
Source organism: Polaromonas sp. (assembly GCA_044370875.1). Taxonomy (GTDB): domain Bacteria; phylum Pseudomonadota; class Gammaproteobacteria; order Burkholderiales; family Burkholderiaceae_C; genus Polaromonas. The sequence goes on from JBILUT010000337.1 coordinate 1,062, forward strand.
CCAGAGCCTGTGCACCGTCGACGCGTTCCACAGGGGCAATCAAACGTCCCCCGGGGGCCAGTTGCTCGGTCCATGCAGCGGGCACCTCGCGTCCACCGGCCGCCGCGATGATGGCGGCATAGGGTGCGCCTCGGGCATAGCCCTGCATGCCGTCGCCCAGCAAAAGATGCAAATTGGCCAAGCGCAGAGGTCTGAGGTTGTCACGGGCCTTCTCATGCAAGCCACGCAGGCGCTCTACGCTGTAGACCTCGGTGGCCAATTGCGCCAGCAGCGCGGCCTGATAGCCGCAGCCGGTACCGACTTCGAGCACGCGACCCAGGGGAAGCGTCTTGCCCTGCACAAGCAGGTCCAACATCCTGGCCACGACGCTGGGCTTGGAAATGGTTTGCCCCAATCCAATCGGCAACGCCGTGTCCTCATAGGCCTGCCCCGCCAACGCCGAATCGACGAAGCGATGACGCTCAATGTGCGACATGGCCTGCAGCACCTCGGCCGAGACGACCCCCTGCGCGGCCAGGCGTCGCACCATGCTGGCCCTGACCGCCTGCGAGTCCAACCCAACCCCAGCCGGTGCAGCGGTTCGGGGTGCCGGTTTTGCCGCCGATCTGTTTGGCGCGGCCTCCACGGAAGTCAGTCGCGCCGGGAAAGCGGGCCGCGCCCTGCCCGGCCCCGTTCCACTGGAAGGCTTGCGAGTCATGCGGGCACGCGCTGACGCCACCAGGACAAGCGCTGATGCTCCGTCAAATCAACATGCAGCGGCGTCAAAGCAATATGCCCCTGCCGCGTGGCATGGAAGTCGGTGCCCTCGCCCTCGTCCTTGGCCGGACCGGCACTGCCAATCCAGTACATGGTTTCCCCCCGTGGGCTGGTCTGCGTGATCACCCGCTCGGCGGCATGCCGACGGCCCAGACGCACCACCTTGGCCTCGCGGATCTGATTGGCCGGCAGGCTGGGGATGTTGACGTTGAGCAACCAAGGAGCAGCTTGAGGGTTCTGGCCGATCGCCTCGATGTCCGGTCGCAGCTGCTCCACCAAGGCGCATGCCCGGGCAGCCGCTGCATCCAGATGCGCCCAGCCCTTCTCGGTTTGGGAGAACGCAATGGCCGGGATCCCAAACAGATAGGCCTCCATCGCGGCCCCCACAGTACCCGAGTAAATGGTGTCGTCGCCCATATTGGCCCCGTTGTTGATGCCCGAAACCACCAGATCCGGGCGATACCCCAGCAGGCCGGTCAGGGCAATATGCACACTGTCGGCGGGCGTGCCATTGACGTAGCGAAAACCATTGGCGGCTGTGTGTACGTACAGCGGGGAATGCAGGGTCAGCGCGTTCGATTTCGCGCTGTTGTTGTGCTCGGGCGCAATCACATCCACATCGGCAATGCGGGCCAAAGCCTCGGACAGAGCCACGATGCCTGGGGCTTGGTAGCCGTCGTCATTGCTGATCAGAATTTTCATCTGCTGATTCTAGGCCGTGGCCTTTGGGCGGGCTTGCTCGAGGTCCGAAGGCCCGCATCCCGGGGGCTAAAGAGCCTGGCCCCCAGCGCGTCCTGCGCCCGATCGACCGGCCTTGATCAGGTCCAGGCTTTACCCGCGTCAAACCGAGCGAAGGTTTTTCATAAGAGTATGAAAAATTGTAAACTTCCAAGGGTCATTAATTAAAACAGTGTCTTCAACCGGACCGGCTGCTCGCAACACAGGCCGAGCCCCCTTTTAAATGGCTTCTTCGAGTTGCATCCACACAGCCGATCGACTCA
>JBILUT010000338.1:0-2811 GCA_044370875.1 Polaromonas sp.
CCAAGCGGGTGGGCAACGAACGCTATCTGACTGCCTTGTACCTGCTGACTGTGGCCGATATTCGCGGCACCAGCCCCAAGGTCTGGAACGGCTGGAAGGGCAAGCTGCTGGCTGATCTCTACCGCTACACCCTGCGCGCACTGGGCGGTCGCGAGCCCGACGCCGACGCTGAAATTGAGGCGCGCAAGCGGGAAGCCCTGTCCTTGCTGGCCCTGCATTCACAGCGCCAAGATGCCCACAAGGCCCTGTGGGACTCTATGGATGTCAGCTACTTCATGCGCCACGATGCGGCCGATCTGGCCTGGCATGCACGCCAGTTGTCCCGGCACGTCGGGCAGCAGCGCCCAGTGGTGCGAGCGCGCAGTTCACCCAGCGCCGAGGGCTTGCAGGTTCTGGTTTATACGCCCGATCAAAGCGACCTCTTCGCGCGCATCTGCGGCTATTTTGATCAGGCGGGTTTTTCGATTCTGGATGCGCGCATCCACACCACCACCGACGGGTTTGCGCTCGACACCTTCCAGGTGGTCAGCTCGCATCTGGATGAGCACCCGCGCGAATTGACGGCCCTGATTGAGTCTGAACTCAGCCGCACGCTGCAACAGGCTGGTCCCTTGCCTGCCCCGGGCAAGGCCCGCGTATCGCGCCGCGTGCGCAGCTTTCCCGTCACGCCGCGCATTGACCTGCGCCCAGACGAGAAGGCCCAGCGCTGGCTGCTGAGCATCTCGGCCTCCGACCGGGTGGGCTTGCTCTACGACATCGCCCGCGTACTGGCACGCAACCAGATCAGCGTACAACTGGCCAAGGTAACCACCCTGGGTGAGCGTGTCGAAGACACTTTTTTGGTGGCCGGAGCCCCACTGCAGCAGAACAAGGCGCAGATCGCGGTCGAAACCGAACTGCTGCAGGTGCTCAAGGGCTAGACCCCGCTCTCAATCGTCGTCGGCTCCGGTCAATTCGGGGAACAGTACCTCGGTAAAGCCGAAGGCGGTCAAATCGCGCATGCGGGTCGGGTACAGCCGGCCGATCAGGTGGTCGCATTCATGCTGAACCACGCGGGCGTGAAAGCCATCGACGGTGCGATCGATGGGCTGAGCGCTGACATCGAAACCCTGATAGCGAATGCGGTACCAGCGCGGGACCCGGCCCCGCAAGCCGGGTACCGACAAACACCCTTCCCAGCCCTCCTCTTCATCGTGGCCGATGGGGGTGATCACGGGATTGATGAGGACGGTGCGCGGCACCAAGGGAGCCTGCGGGTAACGCGGATTGGGCTGATCACTGCCGAAGATCACCACCTGAAGATCGACGCCGATCTGTGGCGCTGCCAGGCCTGCGCCCCGCGCAGCGGCCATGGTCTCCAGCATATCGGTGATCAAGCCATGCAGTTCGGGCGTGTCAAAGGCCCGCACCGGCTGCGCCACCCGCAGCAGCCGGGGATCACCCATCTTGAGAATTTCACGAACGGCCATCGATTAACTCCAGAAACTGTGCTTCATCAATCACCGGCACACCCAGCTCCTGAGCTTTGGCCAGCTTGCTGCCGGCCTCGGCACCCGCGAGCAGGTAATCGGTCTTGCGACTGACAGAACCCGCCACCTTGCCGCCGGCGGCCTCGATCCGCTCCTTGGCCTGCTCCCGGTCCATGCCCGGCAAGGTGCCGGTAATGACAAAAGTCTTACCGCCCAGCGGCAGCGCCTGAGCGCGGGATGGTTCACCCTCCGTCCAGTGCACCCCCAAAGCGCGCAGCTGTTCAACCACCTCACGGTTGTGCGCTTGGGCAAAGAAAGTGTGGATGCTGCGGGCCACCACCGGTCCGACATCGGCCACCTCCAGCAGCTGCTCGGGGCTGGCCTGCATGAGCGCATCGAGCTGCCCGAAGTGCCGAGCCAGCTCTTTGGCGGTGGCCTCACCGACATGGCGGATACCCAGCCCGTAGATGAAGCGCGCCAGGGTGGTCTGCTTGGACTTCTCAAGGGCCGCCAGCAGATTGCCCGCCGATTTTTCTGCCATGCGGTCCAGGCCGGCCAATGCACTCAGGCCCAGCCGGTACAAATCGGGCAAATGTCGGATCAGGTCCGCTTCGACCATTTGATCGACCAACTTCTCGCCCAGGCCTTCCACCTCGACCGCTCGTCGCTGCGCAAAATGCAAGATGGCCTGCTTGCGTTGGGCCGGGCAAAACAGACCGCCTGTGCAGCGGTGGTCGGCCTCGCCCTCTTCCCGTTCGGCCAGTGAGCCACACACCGGGCAATGCGAGGGCATGGAAAAAATGGGGCTGTCCGCCTTGCGACGGTCGATCAGCACGCCCACCACCTCGGGGATCACATCACCGGCGCGCCGAACAATCACGGTATCGCCCACCCTGACATCCTTGCGTCGGGCCTCGTCCTCGTTGTGCAAGGTGGCGTTGGTCACGGTCACGCCGCCCACGAAAACCGGCGCCAGCTTGGCCACCGGGGTGAGCTTGCCGGTCCGGCCCACCTGCACATCAACGGCCAGCACCTGCGTGAGTTGCTCCTGAGCCGGGTACTTGTGGGCCACGGCCCAGCGCGGCTCGCGGGTCACAAAACCGAGTTGCTGCTGGAGGGCCAGGCTGTTGACCTTGTAGACCACACCGTCGATGTCAAACGGCAGCGCATCGCGCTGCGCGCCGATCTCACGATGAAACTCGAGCAACTGTGCCGCGCCATGCGCCAGCCGGGTCTGCCTGGCCACCGGCAGCCCCAAGTTGCGCAACAACTCCAGCCACTCCATGTGAGTTTGCGGCAGCCTCATTCCGGCAGGAGGCTCGACGTGACCCGTCCCGTACGC
>JBILUT010000339.1:0-2806 GCA_044370875.1 Polaromonas sp.
CGGTCAGGTGTTGTTGATCGAGCGGGCGCAACAGCCCGGTTTCTGGCAGTGCGTCACCGGCTCGCGTGAAGAGGGCGATCGCGATTTGCTGCACACCGCGGTGCGCGAGGTCCAAGAAGAAACGGGTATACGGTCGCGACCACAGGACCTGCTGGACTGGCAGATCACCAACACCTACGAGATTTATCCGGCATGGCGCCACCGCTACGCGCCGGGAGTCACGCTCAATACCGAACACGTGATGAGTCTGTGCGTGGCACGGACTCAGGCGGTCGTTTTGTCTGCGCATGAGCATCAGGCTTGGCAATGGCTCGATTGGCGCGAGGCGGCTGATGCCTGTTTCTCTCCCTCCAATGCAGAGGCCATCCTGCTGTTGCCCCGCTTCTACAAGTTGCAGGTTTGAACTGCCTGTGCTGCACGGCGGCCATTTCGGTGGGCACAATCGCGCCATGGCGCCGCCTCTGTCTTCTGATCAGCTCGAGCAAGCCGCTACGGCTGGGACGCCAGCGCCGGTCGGGCAGACCACCCATCGCCTGCTGCAGGGCGGAGCCGAGTTCTTTCCGGCCCTGATCGATGCTTTGGATGCGGCGCGCCAGTCGGTGCAGCTGGAAACCTACATCTTCGATGTCTACGGCAGCGGTGCCCTCGTCGCACAGGCGCTCGAGCGTGCCGCCCTGCGTGGTGTCGAGGTGCAGGTGTTGGTCGATGGTTTGGGCACACAGGAACTGCCGGAGTCTTGGTTGCAGCGTTGGCGGGCTGCCGGTGTGCAACACCGGGTGTTTGCGCCCCTGGGGCGGATCGGGGCCTGGGTCAGGCTGCTGTTGGCTCCGGCGCATTGGCGACGTTTACACCGCAAGCTGTGTGTGATCGATAGCCGCGTTTTGTTTTGCGGCGGCATCAATGTGCTTGACGACCTTTATGACCCCAATCACGGCAGTCTGCAGGCGCCTCGGTTTGATTTCACCGTTCAGGTGCAGGGCGAGGTTGCCGCTCGCGCGGCGCAAGCCATGAGCCTGTTGTGGACTCGGGTGCAGGTCGGTCAGAGTGTGCGTGAGCGTCAGCTCGGTCGGGCTTGGGAGACATGGCGCGAGGCTCTGCAACGCCAGGGCAGGGTCTGGCCACGATCACCGGGGGCCGCTCGCGCCCACCTTTTGCTGCGCGACAACCTGCGTTTTCGCAACAGCATCGAGCGCGCCTACCGCAAGGCCATCGGGCAGGCCCGGCGCGAAGTGCTGATCTCCAACGCCTACTTTCTGCCCGGCGGCCGCTTGCGGCGCGCCCTGATTCAGGCGGCCCGGCGAGGTGTTCGGGTGCGCCTGCTGCTACAGGGGCGTTACGAATATTTCATGCAATACCACGCGGCTCGGTCGGTCTATCTTGACTTGCTGCAGGCCGGCATCGAGGTGCATGAATACAGCACCAGTTTTTTACATGCCAAGGTGGCGGTGGTCGATGGACGCTGGAGCACTGTGGGGTCTTCGAACCTGGACCCCCTGAGCCTGTTGCTGGCGCGCGAGGCCAACGTCGTGATCGAAGACGAAACCTTCGCGGCCCATCTGCGGCAGCGGCTCGAGGGCGCCATTGCCGGACACGGTCGACCGGTCAGGCTGGAGGATTACACCCGCAGTCCCTGGCGTGAGCGACTGATGAACAAGCTGGCGTATGCGCTGATGCGCATGGCGCTGTTCCTCACCGGGCATCGGTATTGAGCTCGTACGAGGGTAAGCAATCACGCGGTGATCAGCCATGAGCCACAGCAATGATCTGATCGTGCGTCGGCCTGAGGGTTTGTATTGCCCGCCGGGCGACTTCTACCTCGACCCCTGGCGACCGGTTGATCGGGCGGTCATTACCCATGCCCATGCCGACCACGCCCGGCGCGGACATGGCCACTATCTGGTCGCGCGTAGCGCAGAAGGCGTGATGCGGGCGCGGTTGGGCGACATCACGCTGCAGGGCCTGGACTATGGGGAGCAGATTGAGCACCGGGGCGTCAGGCTCTCTCTGCACCCGGCTGGTCATGTTCTCGGATCGGCGCAGGTGCGTCTGGAGCATGGTGGGCAAGTCTGGGTGCTCAGCGGCGACTACAAGGTGGCGCCTGACCGCACCTGCAGTCCGTTCGAGCCGGTGCGCTGCGATGTGTTCATCACCGAATCGACCTTTGGTCTGCCCACGTACCGCTGGGCTGACGATGCGCAGGTCTTTGCCGACATCAATCGCTGGTGGGCCGGCAACAGGGCCCGTGGACAAGTCAGTGTGCTGCTGGGCTACAGCTTTGGCAAGGCTCAACGCCTGCTAGCCGGACTTGACCCGCACCTGGCGCCAATTTTGGTGCACTCGTCGGTCGAGGCGATGAATCAGGCCTATCGCTCGGCGGGTGTGGATCTGCCTGCAACGCTGCCGCTTGCTGGCTGGACCCGCGCCGCGCAAGCGCGGCAAGCCGGTTGGGGAGCCGCACTGGTGCTCATGCCGCCCCAGGCCGCCACGCCTGCCTTACTGCGACGTCTTGGCGATGCGTCCACTGCGTTTGCCAGCGGCTGGATGCAGCTTCGTGGCGCCCGCCGTCGCGCTGGCTGGGACACCGGCTTTGCGCTGAGTGACCATGCCGATTGGCCCGGCCTGCATGCAGCCATTGCCGCCACCGGTGCAGCGCGGGTCATCGTGACCCACGGCAGCACAGATGTCATGGTGCGGTATTTGTGCGAGCAGGGCCTGCAAGCCCAATCCTTCGAGACCGAATACGGCCCTGCACAGGAGGCCGAAGCGATGCCCGAGGCTGAAGTCATCGCCGCAGCGCCATGAAAGA
>JBILUT010000028.1:0-9032 GCA_044370875.1 Polaromonas sp.
CCAGGTCCACGCTCTTGAGGTTGTGCGTGCGCGCGCCCCGCACGCTGATGCGCTGGGCGCCAAGCACTTGAGCCAGGTATTTGCTGTCAGACGGCGTGTTCATGAAGGCGATGTCGGGGTAACCGAGCATCATAAGCGGCATGAAGCCGATCCGCACGCTCTGCGCCACTCCAGCCCGCTGGCTGCATGAGCCTGTCCAGGACCCGAGCCGGCCCACGCGGGCCGCCTCAACGACAACCTTTAGCCAAGAAACATATTCAGGGCCACCAGCCCCAGGAAGGCCGCAAAGAGCTTTTGCAGCAAGCGGCGATCTATGCGCTGGGAGAGCCTGGCTCCCCAGGTGGCGAAAAGCATGCTGGCCGCACTGATGCCCAGAAAAGCCCAAACATGAACGTAGCCCCAGGTCTGATCATTGGGGGGGCCGATGATGCCAAGTCCGATAGCCCCGATCAGGGAAATCGGCATGGCGATGGCCGAGCTGACGACCACCGCATGCCGTACATCAACGCCCCGGGACACCAGGTAGGGCACCGTCATCGCACCGCCACTGACACCCAGCAAGGTGGAAACATGGCCAATAAAGGCGCCCGCACCTAGCAGCTCAGGCCTGGCGGGCATCTCCACACGCACCTCAGAGGCCTGCTGCCAAAGCATACTCAGACAGGTCAGGGCTGCAAACAAACCAAAGCCGGCGCGCAGCCAACTGGTCGAGGCCCACGAGGCGACCCACACCGCCAACACCGAACCCACACTGACCGCAGCAGCCAGCCAACCGAGCTTGGACAGTTGCAGTCGGCCTGCGCGCCAATGCGTCCATGAGCTGGTGACCGACGTCACCACGACACAGGCCAGCGATGTCGCGACCGCAAAATGCATGGCTTGTGCACCCAGGACCGGGTCGTCTCGCCAAAGAAAGTACAGCGTGGGCACGATAACCAGCCCGCCACCCACACCAAACAAGCCCGCGGTAAAACCACCGGCCGCACCAGCCAGCAAGATCAGGAGGGCCAGTTGCGTCATGCGGGCAGGGGCTCAAAGCGGCCCAGTCGGCTGCGCCACATGCCCAGACCTTCCGTGTCTTGCCAACCGAAGTCTTGTACTTGCCCGATCAGGATGTGGTGATCGCCCGCGTCCACAGACTGGTGCAGGCTACAGTCAAACCAGGCCAGGGCATGCGCCAGCCTTGGTCGACCACTGTCCTGTCGGTGCAGCGTAACTCCCTCAAAGCGTGCGCTCATGTCACCCGCAGAAAACTGTCGGGCCAGATTCGCTTGGGGTTGGGCCAGGATGCTCACAGAAAACCCTCCCGAGCCCAGGAAGGCTTGCAAGCTGGCCGAGGCCTTGCGAATGCTCCAGAGAACCAGGCGCGGCTCGAGGGAGACCGATGAAAACGAATTGCAGGTCATCCCCCAATCGGCGTCTTGCCAATGGGTTGTAACCACGGTCACACCCGTTGCAAAACACGACAGCGCCTTGCGGTAGTCAGCCGGATCAGATGCAGATGGCGTTTGCCCGGCAGGAGTAGAAGCAGTCATACAAAAGGCTCTGGCGTAAAAATTCAGGGCACCTCGTGGCCCAAGGCCAATTCGTAGAGCTCGAACCAAGTCTGGCGATCCATGGGCACCTCCAGCCCCTGACCGAAGGCGCGGATGCGGTCAAGTCGGTTGCTGCCCATCACGGGAATAACCCCCGCCGGATGATGCAGCAGCCAGGCCACAGCGACCGCCGACGCATCGGTGCCACTGGCTTGGGCCAGCTGTTCGAGCTTGGCGGCCAAGCGAGAAGAAGCCGAGCCGTCAGCTGTCTGTTGGGTTAAAAGGCGGCCACCGCCCAAGGGCGACCAAGCCATCACCGGCATCCGATGGGTTTGCGCGTGAGCCATTTGGCCGTTGGTCAGGGGGTCGACGTGTAGCAGGCTGAGCTCGATCTGATTGGTTTGCAGGCGATGCTTCATGCGCGACTGCAAGAGATCGGCGTCCCACGGCTGAAAGTTGGACACCCCCACGGCACGCACCTTGCCGGAATCGATGAGACCGTCCAGGCAGGCGCCCAGGGCCTGCGCATCACACAGCGGATCGGGCCGATGGATGAGCAGCAGGTCGATGACCTCGACGCACAGCCGCTGCAAAGACCGCTCAACGCTGGCGGTCACGTGGGCGGGCGTGGTGTCATAGTGCTTGACGCGGGTTTGTGGCCACTGAGCCGACAGCAGCATGATGTCCGTCTTGGTGACGATCTCGATCTGGTCGCGCAGCGATGGCCGGGCCTTGAGGGCCTGACCAAACAGAGCCTCACAACGGTAATCGCCGTATATATCGGCGTGGTCAAAGGTGCTGATGCCTTGGGCCAGGCAGGCGTCAATGCGCGCCAGGTTCGCATCAACACGGGTGTCGGCAGCCTCGGAAAGGCGCCACAGTCCATAGGCTATTTGGCTCAGGCTGCGCCCGTTGGGCAGTTGAATTTTTTTCATAGGAAGACAGTTTGGGGCTGCGGTTAGCGCCGAACACCAGCACCCAAAGGCGTGGCGGGCACGGACGATGGAATACGTCCATATTCGTGGGCAAGCGACACCGTCTTGAGCTGGGGCAAGACCTTGGTACCGAAGATTTCGCACTCTTGCAGGTGCGGATAGCCAGAAAAAATAAAAGCCCGGATTCCCATTTTCATGTACTCGTGAATCTCGGTGAGCACCTGGTCAACGCTGCCAACCAAGGCGGCGCCACAGCCACTGCGGGCCAGACCGACGCCCGACCACAGGTGGGGCTCGATGTAGCCCTCGGCATCGGCCGCTTCACGATTGGCACTCTGCAGCGCCACGCCCAGGCTGCTCGCATCGAGCGCGCGATTGCGAATTTCGCGCCCCTTCTCCACATCAAGCCTAGACAGCAAGTGCCGGGCATACTCCCGGGCCTCGGCCTGGGTATCGCGAACAATCATGTGTACGCGCAAGCCGTAATCGAGGACGCGTCCGTACTTCTCGGCCTGGGCATGCACGTCGCGCATGCGTTGGGCCAACACCGGCTTGGGCTCGGGCCACATCAGATAGGTGTCGCAGTGCGCACCACACAAGGCCAGTGCATCCGGGCTGTAGCCGCCAAAGTAGAGAAGCGGCCCGCCCTGAATCTGATAAGGACGGACCGGGTCGGTGGACAAGCCCTTGAATTGATAAATCTGGCCCTCGTAATTGATTTCGTCGTTGTTCCAGGCCTGCTTGAGAATCTCGACCACTTCCCAGCTGCGGCGATAGCGGTAGGCACTGTCGGCGCGCTCGCCCGGAAAATCTGAGGAAATCACATTGAGCGTCAGGCGCCCCTGCATCATGTGGTCCAAAGTAGCCACGGTGCGCGCCAGCATGACCGGGTGAAGCTCGCCGCAGCGAATGGCTGCCAGCATCTGCATCTGCTGGATTTGCGGCGCCATGGCCGCTACAAAGCTCAGCGTGTCTTGACCCACCTGGTAGGAAGACGGGCACAGAATGTTGCGAAAGCCCAGTTCGTCAGCGCGCTTGGCAATGCGGCTGGTATTGGCCCAACTGCTGCGCAAATCGCCCTCGGGAAAGCCCAGAAAGCGGAAGTCGTCAGAACAAAGAGGGGCAAACCACGCAACCTCTGCCCCCTGTATGTCGGCACCCCTGATGGGCACAAGGCTCATAAAATTCCCCAAGAAGCTATAGTAAATGAATTGTATATGAATTTGGGCGCCCTGATCTCAGGCTTTTACTAGTCAGCGTTGGGTTTGTCATACTGGGGTATGGGATCGATAAGAGTTGCAACGCCGCTGCCGGTTTACAAGCAAATTGCTGAATTGCTTGCCCGCCAAATCAAGGCGGGGTATTGGCACCAGGGCGAGAGGCTTCCGACAGAAGCAGATCTGGCAAAGCGGCTGAATGTGGCCATTGGCACCCTGCGTAAAGCGCTGGCCCTGCTGGCTGAGCAAGGCGTCCTCGAGCGCATACAGGGCTCAGGCACCTATGTGCGAAAGACGGACCGGACCCGCCAGATTTATGAGCTGTTCCGCCTTGAGCTGACCACCGGGCCAGGTCTGCCCACCGCCGAAGTCATCGACGTCAAGCGGCTGCCCAGACCCCCAGAGGTGCCGCTGCCAGAGGCCTCGTCACGCGCAGGGCTCTGGCGAGTCCGGCGGCTGCGCTACCTCAGCCACATACCGGTTGCGCTCGAAGAGATCTGGTTTCCCGCCAGCAAGATCAAGAGCCTGAGCGCCGCCGAATTGGGCGATTCGATGTACCTTTTCTATCAAGAGCGGTTGCAGCTCTGGATTGCCCGGGTTGAGGACCGAATCGCGGCGCGCCCGGCACCGACCTGGGCGCGTCAACCCTTTCAACCGGGTCCGGGCGATGCAACCGGCTTCATTGAGCGCCTGTCGTGGACCGCCGGCAATGAATTGGCCGAGTACTCCAAGACCTGGTTTGACCCGGCGATCTGTCGCTACTGTTCGCGCATGAGCCAATGAGCGGACGGCTATCGCCGATGGCCGTGGGCGCCAACATCAGCGCTGAGCACCCGCTTCGGTGGTGAGCGCAGAGACAGCCCGGTCCCAGGCCGAGCGCTTTTCAAGGGCCTGGTCCCGACTCATGCGGGGCTCAAAGACACGCTCAATTGCCAATCGGTCGCGCAGGTCTTCGGGGCGCTCGAACAAGCCCGACTGCAAGCCCGCCAACAAGGCCGCGCCCAGCGCGGTGGTTTCAACGGTCTTGGGTCGCAGAACAGGCAGGCCCAGAAAATCGGCCTGCATCTGCATCAATAGATCGTTGGCACTGGCGCCTCCATCAACGCGCAAGGCCTGAACCTGTAGTCCGTTGAGGTGTCTTGCATCGGCCTGCATCGCCTGCAACAAGACCGCACTTTGCAGCGCAATACTCTCGAGCGCCGCTCGGGCGATGTGAGCGGCGGTGCTGCCACGGGTCAGGCCCTGAATACTGCCGCGCACATGGGGCAGCCAATAAGGCGCCCCCAAGCCTGCAAAAGCAGGCACCACCACCACGCCCTCGGTGTCAGGGACCGAGGCAGCCAAAGCCTCAACCTCACTGCTGCGCTCGATCACCCTGAGCCCATCGCGCAGCCATTGCACCACCGCACCGCCTATGAACACGCTGCCCTCTAGCGCGTACACCGGCGCAGCCTTGGCTGTGATTTGCGCGGCACAGGTGGTGATCAGTCCGTTGGTGCTGACCGGCGCATCAAAGCCGGTGTGCATCAACATGAAGCAGCCGGTTCCATAGGTGTTCTTGACATCCCCCGGGCTCAGGCAGACCTGCCCCAGCAAGGCCGCTTGCTGATCACCTGCCACGCCGCCAATCTGCAGCGGTGCGCTTGCCTCGTCCAGCAAGCCGGCCTTCACGCATCCGAAATCGGCCACCGATGGCAGCACCTCCGGTAACAGGCTGCGCGGCAGATCGAACAGATCGAGCAAGTCCTGATCCCATTGACCCGAATGAATATTGAGCAACAGGGTGCGGCTGGCGTTGCTGATGTCCGTGACATGGCGCTGCCCCCCCGTGAGTTGCCAGATCAGCCAGGTATCAACGGTTCCAAAAGCCAACTCGCCCGCCATGGCGCGCTCTCGAGCGCCCGGGATGTGGTCGAGCATCCAGCGTAATTTGGTGGCCGAAAAGTAAGGATCCAGGCGCAGCCCCGTCCGCTCGCGCACCAGGGCCTCGTGGCCCTGCTCCCTGAGGGTTTGACACAAGGGCTCGGTCCGTCGGTCCTGCCAGACAATGGCGTTGCACAGGGGCGCGCCGGTGCGGCGGCTCCACAGCACCGTGGTCTCGCGCTGGTTGGTAATGCCCAGAGCGGCCAGATCCGCGCACACCAGCCCCGCGCTCGCGAGGGCTTCGCGTGCCGTGCTCAGTTGCGTACGCCAGATCTCTGTGGGATCGTGCTCCACCCAGCCGGGCTGCGGGTAGATCTGGGGCAGTTCCTGCTGGGCCATGGCAGCCACGCTTCCATCCTCCCGAAACACGATGGCGCGAGAACTGGTCGTGCCCTGATCAAGGGCCATGAGAAATTTGGGCGTGGTCATTTCAAGGGTGTGGAACAGGGATCCATTAATGTTGTGCAATCACGCATCGCACATCGTGGTCATGCAAGAGTCGCTCAAAAGACGGTTCGAGCGGCGCATCGGTAAACAAGGTGTGAACCTCCTTGAGACCGGCCATTTCAATCATGGCTGGTCTGCCGAACTTGCTGGCATCAGCCACCAACCAGACCTGACGCGAGCGCTCGACGATGGCGCGCGCGACCATCACCTCACGCATGTCGAAATCCCTCAGGGTGCCGTCGGCATCAATGCCGCTGATGCCAATCAGCCCGATATCCACCTTGAACTGCCTGATGAAAGACAGCGCTGCCTCACCGACCACACCCAGATCCTCGTGTCGCACGGTGCCGCCGGCCACCACCACTTCGCAGTGGGGGTTGGCGCTCAAGGTCCGCGCCACGTGCAAATTGTTGGTGACCACCCGAAGGCCTTGGTGGTGGAGCAATTCACTGGCAACCGCCTCGACCGTGGTTCCGATGTTCATGAACAGGCTGCTGCCCGTCGGGATCAGGGAGGCCACCTTGCGAGCGATGCGTTGCTTGGCCAGCGCATGCGCACGCTGGCGTTCGGCATAAGCCGTGTTGCGGCTGCCGCTGTCGATGGAGCGCACGCCGCCATGAAACCGCTCGAGTGCGCCTGCCTCGGCCAGTCGCGCAATGTCTCGCCGAACCGTCTGCAAGGTGGCATTGAACTGCTCAGCCAGCGCTTCGGTACGCAGGGCGCCGTGTTCACGAACCGCCTGCAAGATGGCAAGTTGCCGGGGATTGAGGGCCATGACGTTCGAGGGTAGAGGGCGATCGCAAGACTGGGGGAGTGATTCGTCAAAGCATAAGCGAATTGGTGTCTTTTTCCCAAAAACAACATAAACGCTCTTAAAAAATCATAAAATGATCACTTATTTTGAGCTTAAATGATGCGACAGAAGGTGAGCGACTGGGCCACCCGCCTGAACGAAAAACTGCTTGATGTGCTGGTGGTCGGGGGCGGGGCCACGGGTCTGGGCGTGGCCGTACAGGCCTCGCTGGAGGGCCGGCGGGTGGTCCTGGTTGAGGCGCGCGACTTTGCCTGCGGCACCTCGTCGAGGTCCACCAAACTGCTTCATGGCGGCGTACGTTACCTGGCGCAGGGCCGGGTGCGTCTGGTGCGCGAGGCCTTGCGCGAACGCGCGGTGGTTCTGGGGTTGGCCCCTCACCTGGCCCAAGCTTTGCCATTCGTGGTGGCTGAAAGAAGCTGGCTCTCGTGGGCTGTCACCGCTATCGGGCTCAAGCTTTATCAATGGCTAGCTGGCGGCTTGAGCCTGGGCCCAACCCAGACGCTCGGACATGGCGCCATGCGCCAACTGCTGGCCACGTGGCCACGCATCGTCGCCGGTGTGCGCTACTGGGACGGCCAGTTCGATGATGCACGCCTGGCACTGGCTTTGGCCAAAACGGCCAGCGCAGCCGGCGCCCAACTGCGTAACCACACCCGGGTGACAGGCCTGGACCGACACGCGCAAGGCTGGACAGTCACGCTGGAAGATGGCCTGACTGGCGAACGGGCACAGGTTCATGCGCGCTGCGTGGTCAATGCAACCGGCGTCTGGGTCGACAAGGTGCGCGCTCTGGTGCCGAGCCAGCCGCACGACCAGCAGGTCCGTGGTCGGCCGCTGGTACGACCCAGCCAAGGGGTCCACCTGGTCGTCAGCCGTCAGACCCTGCCCCTGAAGGAAGCCGTGCTGGTGCCCCGCACCGCCGACGGGCGGGTGCTGTTTGCCGTGCCCTGGCTTGGGGCCACGGTCATCGGCACCACCGACACACCGCGGGAAGACGCTCCGCTGGAGCCTCGCCCGCTGGCCTCTGAATTACAGTTTTTGCTGGAAGAAATGCGCCGGACACTGGGCGTCAAGCTCAGCGCGGAACAGGTCCAAAGCGTGTGGGTGGGGCTGCGTCCGCTGGTCGAGTCCGGCGCAGAGAACTCGAGAAGCACGGCCGCGCTCTCGCGCGAGCATCTGATCCTTCGCGAAGCCGCCGGGTTCATCACCGTCACGGGTGGTAAGTGGACCACCTACCGAGCCATGGCCGAAGAGGTGATGGGCGCCTTGGTGGCGGCCGGTGATCTGCCCACACCGGGGCGTAAGGCGCATACCGCGCACCATCGTCTGTGGAGCGCCCCCCCGGAGGGCAGCGCCGCCACCAGCCTGAAAGAGGCCCCAGGCCTGCATCTGCTGGGCAGCGCCGCCGAAGAGGTGTCGGCAATGCCCGGTCATTCTGTTCAGCTGGGTATGGGGCTGACCGAGTCGCTCGTCCGATACAGTGCACGCCACGAATGGGCTCTTACGGTCGAGGACATGCTGGCACGCCGCTGGCGCATCCTGTTTCTTGATGCACGCCTTGCACAGTCCATGGCGCCCCGGGTGGCTCAATTGCTGCAAGAGGAAACCGGACAAGATCCCCAGCTGGCGCAGTTTCTAGCCCTCTGCCATCAATACAGAATAGATACGCACGCGGCGGCCCTCAAGAGCGACTCTCGCAGCCCTGATGACCTCTGATATTTACGGAGAAACCGATTGAACCAGCCCCCTTCCAACACGGTCCGCTACGGCATCATTGGCTGCGGCATGATGGGCCAGGAGCACCTGCGCAACATTGCGTTGCTGCCCGGTGCCAGCGTGACTCGCATTTTTGAACCTGACGATGCCATGGCGATGGCCAGCCTGTCACTGGCACCCGGCGCAAAGCGGACAGCCAGCCAGACCGAGGTGGTGGCGGCAGCCGATGTGGACTGCCTGCTCATCGCCAGCCCGAACTTCCGGCACGCCGAACAGCTGCGTGAAATCGCCGCCTTGCGGCAACTGCCGGTTTTGCTTGAAAAGCCCGCCTGCACCAGCCTGGCCGATGTCCGAGATCTGAGCCGTCTGGGGCGCCACTACCAGGCGCCAATCTGGGTGGCTATGGAATACCGCTACATGCCCCCGGTGGCGCGCCTGACCGAAG
>JBILUT010000340.1:0-2798 GCA_044370875.1 Polaromonas sp.
AAAACTGATTTCCGCAGCCTTTCTTGTGGCAGCCCCTGGGCTGCGACACACTACGTCAAGCAGTGCACAACGACGGAGGCATGCATGGCAAATCGCGTGGGTTGGATAGGCTTGGGTCGCATGGGCGAGGCCATGGCCAAGAAATTGATCAAGGCCGGGCATGAGGTCCAGGTCTGGAATCGCACCGCCTCCAAGGCTGCACCGCTGGCCGAGGCCGGCGCCACCATCGTCGGCACCAAGCAAGACCTGGCGGACTGCCTGGCCGTCTTCACCATGGTCTCCACCACCGACGACCTGAAGGAGGTGCTGTTCGCATCCGGCGGGCTGGTGGCCGGCGCTCGCAAGCCGCGCATGGTCATTGACTCGTCGTCTATTTCGCAAGAGGGCTCGGCCGAGATCCGCGAGCGGCTCGAAGCCATGGGGGTGGGCTACCTGTGCGCCCCGGTGTCGGGCAATGCCAAGGTGGCCAAGGCGGGCAAGCTGCTGCTGGTGGCCTCGGGCCCGAAGGAGCTGTATTCGCAGGTCGAGCCGATGCTGCAGGCCATGGCCCGCCGCGTGATGTGGGTGGGCGAGGGTGAACTGGCCCGGGTCTGGAAGATTGCGCACAACACCATGTTCGGCGTGATCATCCAAAACCTGTGCGAGATCACCGTCATGGCCGAGAAGGCGGGTATACCGCGCCATGTCTTTCTGGAGAGCATCAACGATTCGGTGGTGGGCTCGATGTACACCCGCTACAAGACCCCGATGCTCACCAACCTGACCTTCGATCAGGTCACCTTCACGCCCAAGCTCTTGCTCAAGGACATGGACCTGGGGCTGGGGGCGGCCAAGGCCTATGGTGTGCCCATGCCTGCGGCGGCGGCCACCCGTGAATCGATTGCCCGCATGGTGGGACGCGGCTATGAGGACATTGACTTTGCGGTGCTGCTCAAAGAGGTGGCGGCCGACTCGGGCTTGGAACTCAAGAGCGAGAACGTGAAGATGAGCGACGGCCTGGAGTCATAAAACCATGGCTGAGCGCGCCACGCTGATCCGCGGTGCCACCGTCGTCACGATGGACCGCCAGGGCGACTTGCCCCGCGGCGATATTTTGGTCAGTGGCGATGTCATCGTGGAGATTGCGCCGCAGATCGCTGCCGATTCGGCGCAGGTGGTGGACGCGCAGGGCTGCATTGTGATTCCGGGGCTGATCAACGCCCACATGCACACGTGGCAGACGGCGCTGCGGGGGCTGGCCTCTAATTGGACGCTGCTGGAGTATTTCTCCAAGATGCATGCGGGGCTGGCCACGGTGTTCGCTCCCGAAGACCTGCACATTGCCACCCTGGTGGGCGCGCTCAACCAGATCAACTGCGGCACTACCACCTTGGTGGACTGGTGCCACAACAACCCTACGCCGGCGCATAACGACGCGGCCATTGACGGCCTGCTGCAGTCGGGCATTCGAGCCGCCTTCTTTCATGGCACGCCCAAGCCCGACCCCAAGCCCGGTCACAAGCCTTTTTGGGAAGTGCCGCACCCGCGCGCTGAGGTCGAGCGCTTGATCAAGGCGCATCAGGGCCGCGCGCTTCTGTCCATCCACGCGGCCGTGCTCGGCCCACATTACTCCACGCTGGACGTGGCCTTGCACGACTTTGCGATGGCGCGTGATCTCGGCATCATTGCCTCGCTGCATCAAGGCGGCGGCCCGCCGCGCACGCCCGAAGGCTGGCAGATCCTGCAGGAGCGCGGGCTGCTGGGCCCGCAGGTGAACATCGTGCACGGCCATGCCCTTGATGACGAGCAGCTGCGGCGTTTTTGCGATCTGGGGATGAGCTTTTCAGCGGCGGCCGAGAACGAGATGACCCAGGGCCATGGCCACCCGCTGACCGGGCGCTTGCGTCAGATGGGCTGCGCTCCGTCGCTCGGGGCTGATCTGGAGAGCGTGCTCAGCGGAGACATGCTGTCGCAGGCCCGCATTGCTCTGGGCATGCAGCGATCGCTGGACAACGTGGCCTATCGCCAGACCCACGGCAGCATGCCGCCCACATCGACCATCACCACCCGCGAGGCGTTGGCCTGGGTCACGGTGGAGGGCGCACGTATGCTCGGCCAGCTCGATCGCCTCGGGAGCCTGGCGCCGGGCAAGCAGGCCGATCTGGTGCTCATACGCGCCAGCGATTTGAACATGCAGCCGGTGCACGATCCGGTCAGCAGCGTGGTGTTTCAGACCTCGCTGGCCAATATCGACAGCGTGATGGTGGCCGGCCAGTGGAAGAAAAGGCAGGGGCAGTTACTGGGCGTGAGCCTGCCGCCTTTGCTTGATCGTTTGCAGGCCTCTGGCCGTAAGATCACCCAAGCCATGGGGCTGGCTTGAATGTTCGAAGCCGTTGGGTTTTGTGTTTTTCGCGCTGCGGCGGCCCTTCTCGGGCTCGTCGTGGTGATCGTCCGGCCCGGTGCCGACCTCTTGTTTGTCTGAAACCACCAAGGAGACTTTCATGAAACGCCTGTTCATCGGAGTGGCTGCTGCGTTGACGCTGGCCAGCAGCTGGGCTCAAAACTATCCCAGCAAACCCATCAAGATCGTGGTGCCTTTTACCGCAGGCAGCGCGACGGACATCATGGCCCGTGTGGTGGGTGAGAAGTTGCAGGCCGCTTGGGGCCAGCCGGTGGTGGTGGAAAACCGTCCCGGTGCGGGCGGTACCCTGGGCGCGACCCAGGTGGCCAAGTCTGAACCCGACGGCCATACGCTGGTGGTGGTGTCCACCGGCCATGTGGTGAACCCGGCGCTCTACGACAAACTGCAGTACGACACC
>JBILUT010000341.1:0-2793 GCA_044370875.1 Polaromonas sp.
GACGAGTTCATGCACTTGCTGCTGCGCCAGTGCGAACTGGCCGGCAGTGCCCTGCTGTTTGTCACCCACGATCGACGTCTGAGCGTTCACTTCGAACAGGTGCTGGACTTGCCAACGCCCCTGGAGCACAGCGCATGAGGGGGCTGTGGTCGCTGGCCTGGCGCAGCGCCTGGAGCCGTCGCTATGGCCTGTCCTGGGTGGCGCTGTCGATGGCCCTGTCCACCTTCTTGATGCTCTCCTTGGAACAACTGCGTCATGATGTGCGGCAGCACTTTTCGCAGTCAGTCTCGGGCACCGACCTGATCGTTGGTGCCCGCACCAGCAGCACCGCCTTGCTGCTGTATTCGGTGTTTCGCATCGGCAACGCGACTCAGAACATCCGCTGGAGCAGCGTGCAAGCCCTGTCCCAAGATCCCGCCGTGGCCTGGGTCATCCCCATCTCACTGGGCGATTCATTCCAGGGACACCCGGTGGTGGCCACCACCAGTGCATTCTTTGAGCATTTCCGCTACGGCGATCGTCAGCGACTGGCCCTGGCTCAAGGCCAAGCCTTCGCCGACTTGTTTGACGCCGTGGTCGGCGCCGAGGTGGCCCAGCGTCTGGGACTCCGGGTGGGTCAGCGCATCACCCTCAGTCATGGCAGTGGTGCCTTTCAGGCCAACGATCATGACGACAAGCCCTTCACCATCACCGGCATCCTGGCGCGTACCGGCACGCCGGTCGATCGCTCGGTCCACATCAGCCTGGAGGGCATGACCGCCATCCATGTCGATTGGGTGGCTGGCTTGCCCTCGCGCGACGCAGTCAGCGCTGAACAGGCACGCCAGATGGACTTGAGCCCCCGATCCGTCACTGCGGCCTTGGTAGGTCTTAAATCAAGGGCGGCCGTGTTCTCCATGCAGCGCAGCGTCTCAGCCTTTCAGGCCGAACCCCTGATGGCCATCCTGCCCGGGGTGGCGCTCGATGAGCTGTGGAACACCATCGCCACCGGCGAGCGGGCCCTCGAGCTGATGGTCTGGATCGTCGCTGCGGTCAGCCTGCTGGGGCTGGTGGCAGCCGTCAGTGCCGGACTTGAGCAGCGGCGGCGTGAACTGGCGGTATTGCGATCGCTGGGCGCCGGACCAGCCCGCGTGTTTACCCTGCTGCTGATCGAGGGCCTGGTCATTACCCTCATTGCCACACTCCTCGGCATCTTGCTGACCGTGCTGGCCATCATCGGGCTGGGCGATTGGATCGGTACGCACTACGGTATCACTGTGTCGCTGCAAAGCCCGCTGGCCAGCCAGCTCCTGATGCTGGGAGGCATCGTGCTCGCTGGCGTGGCAGCCAGCGCCCTGCCCGGCTGGCGCGCCTACCGGATCTCCAGCATCGATGGCCTGCAGCCGCGACAATAAAGCCATGAATCTTCCGCGCCGTCACATGCTGCAGGGGGGCTTGCTGGTCACCTTGTTGGGGTGGGGCCAATCGCTGGCACAGACCCGCGACAACTACCGCACCCTGCAGTGGGATGATCTGATGCCGTCCGGCTGGAATCCTCGGGCTGCGCTCGGCGGTATCGACGTCAGCCGCATCGCCGAAGGCAGCGCCGATGAACTTGAACTGCAGCGCAAGATGCGCAAGATATGGGACAACGCACCGGTGCGGGCCGACCTGGAGGGCCAACGCGTGCGATTGCCGGGCTACGCCGTGCCCCTGGAATACAGCACCGGCGCCATCCGCGAATTTTTACTGGTGCCCTATTTCGGCGCATGCATCCACAGCCCGCCGCCGCCAGCCAATCAGATCGTCATGGTTCGACTGCAACGGCCAACACGGATACGTACCATGGACGCCTGCTGGGTGGCCGGTGTGCTCGGCATCGAACACACATCAACCGATTGGGGAGTTAGCGGCTACACCCTGATCGGTCACCAGGTCGATGAGTATCGGGGTCCGCGCAAGCCCTGAAGCGCGGGTGAGCCCCATATCAAGGCCCTAGGGCTGCTGATGCAGCCACTGATTGAGCGGTATGCGCTGCTCAGCCCAACGTCCATCGAACACCATCTCTACAAATTGCGCCACCCGATCGAGCCCCGGCACCACCTGCGCTTGCCAGACCTTGAGGCTGTCGCGCTCGTGACCGCTCACCATATTGGCGAGAGCCAGCCCGGCGCTGGTCAGGCCCTCTGAGACGATGAAGTCCAGTTCGCTGGCGGCGTAGTACACCGGGTCAAGTTCAAAGGCATCTATCACCGCCTGGGCCATGGCCCCCTGGCCGGCCTCGCCGCGGCCATACGCTGGCCAAGCCCCCCGGGCCAAGGCCGCGGCCACGCGCTCCTGCTCGGCCAGAAGTCGGTCGAAACCGGCTTGACCAAGTAGCAAGGCCACCCGCGCCACCAAGGCCGCGTGCACCAGATCCCTGACGGCAGAGCGAGACAACTTCGACACAGCAACTCCTCAGCGGGCTGCACCGGCAACCCGAACGAGCGAAGTGTCGCCCAAATTCAAAGCACCGGGCCACGCAGGGATCCGATCCAGACGATGGGCCGCCCGCCCCATTGCAGCGGGCCGCGCCGGCGAGCCCGGTGCGATAGACTCAAGACAAACCTCTCAAGGAGAAGCCATGCCTGGCCTGCTGCCCCTGATCGATCCGGACGGACTGCTTGAATTTTCAGTGGTCTACACCGACCGCGCGCTCAACCACATGTCCAAGCGCTTTCAGGGTGTGATGCGCGACATCTCGCGCATGCTCAAAGACGTTTACCAGGCACACCGGGTGGCGCTGGTCCCCGGTAGCGGTACCTTTGGCATGGA
>JBILUT010000342.1:0-2776 GCA_044370875.1 Polaromonas sp.
AGCGCCTCGGGCTGCCGCCGGGCCCAGCGCTGCGAGCACACCTGTGCGATATTGAAATCGTCATCCACCTGCCAGTGCAGACCCTGGTGCATGGCCGAGTGGTGGTCATTGAGTTCAGGTGGGCGGACACGGGACATCGCGGCAAGGCTCCTTATGATGCGAACCGGGTGCCGGCTATGAACGGCGCTCCCGGAAGACCCCGCAATGTACAAAGAAAAGCACCGCGCCCACAGCGAGTTTGTCCCTATCCGTGGCCTGCGCTACCACGTCTGGCAATGGAGCTTGGGGCCGCCGCAACCGCAGCTGCCGCCTCTGGTGATGGTGCATGGCTGGATGGATGTGGGCGCCTCGTACCAATTCATGGTCGACGCCTTTTCCGATGGTTTCTTGCGCGGCCGGCGGCTGATTGCGCCGGACTGGCGCGGTTTCGGCCAGACCACCACCGGCGCCGACAACTTCTGGTTCCCGGACTATCTGGCCGATCTGGATTTCCTGCTGGACACACTATCGCCCGACCAGCCTGTGGATCTGCTGGGCCACAGCATGGGTGGCAATATCACTCTGTGTTATGCCGGTGTGCGACCGCAGCGCATACGCCGGGCGATCAAC
Organism: Polaromonas sp.; assembly: GCA_044370875.1. Lineage (GTDB taxonomy): Bacteria > Pseudomonadota > Gammaproteobacteria > Burkholderiales > Burkholderiaceae_C > Polaromonas. The sequence goes on from JBILUT010000342.1 coordinate 610, forward strand.
CTCGAAGGCTTCGGTCTGGCGCAGAGTCGACCCAGCCAGGCCCCCGGTCGCTATGCGCAATGGATGGATGAGCTCAAGGGCCTGCACGCTGGAACCTTTGAGCTGCGCAGCTACCCTGACGCCGCGTCAGTGGCGCAGCGCCTGATCAAAACCAACCCGCGCCTGTCGGTGGGCAAAGCGCAGTGGCTGGCCCAGCACTGGGCCCGCCCCGACGACCAAGGGGCATGGCGCATCCTGGGCGAGGCAGCTCACAAGATCAAGAACCCCTACCTGTACCGCTGGGACGAAATGCAGACCATCTGGCAGCGCATCTCCGCCCCCGTGCTGTCGGTGGAGGCCAGCGACGATTCGCTCAGCCTGTGGTGGAAAGGCAGCTACACCTCGCAGGACTACCACGAAAGGCTCAAGAACATTGCACAGGTGCGGGTGGCGCGCATCGACCAGGCCGGCCACATGCTGCACCACGACCAACCACAAGCACTGGCCCAAATCGTCGAAGAATTCCTGGCGTGAGAAAATCTGGCCTTCGCCGCACAACCGTGCTGCACTGAAGGCGCAACCGCACGCCACCCCACAGGAACCTGACCCCATGGACGCAGAACGCATCAACCTCATCGGCAACACCTTGCAAGACCTGCACCAGCGGGTCGACGAACTTCGGGGGTATCTTTGACTACCCTGCCAAACAGCGCAAGCTGCACGAAGTAAACGCCGCCCTGGAAGACCCCAAGGTCTGGGACAACCCCAAGCGCGCACAGGAACTGGGCAAGGAAAAAAAATCCCTCGAAGACGTGGTGCTGGTGCTCGATCGGCTAAGCGGGGAGATTTCTGACAACCTCGAGCTCTTCGAAATGTCGCGCGAAGACAGCGACGAGGCCGGGCTGATCACCATCGAGGCGGAGGCCAGCCAGGTGCAGGCCGCCGTGGAAAAACTCGAATTTCGGCGCATGTTCAGCAACCAGGCCGATCCGCTGAACGCCTTTCTGGACATTCAGGCTGGCGCTGGCGGCACCGAGGCCTGCGATTGGGCCAGCATGCTGCTGCGCCAATACCTCAAGTACGCCGAGCGCAAGGGCTTCAAGGCGACCGTCGAAGACGAGTCGGCCGGCGACACCGCGGGCATCAAGAGCGCCACCATCAAGGTCGAGGGCGAATACGCCTTCGGGCTTCTGCGCACCGAGACTGGTGTTCATCGTCTGGTACGCAAATCGCCTTTTGACTCCTCGGGCGGTCGGCACACCTCCTTTGCATCGGTGTTCGTCTATCCAGAGATTGATGACTCCATTGAGATCGACATCAATCCGGCCGACGTGCGGGTGGATACCTTTCGCGCATCAGGTGCCGGTGGCCAGCACATCAACAAGACCGACTCGGCCGTGCGGCTCACGCATATTCCTACCGGCATCGTGGTCCAGTGCCAGGACGGACGCTCGCAGCACAGCAACCGCGACGTGGCCTGGAAACGGCTGCGCTCGCGCTTGTATGACCACGAACTGCGCAAGCGCCAGGCTGAACAGCAAAAGCTCGAGGAGAGCAAGACCGATGTGGGCTGGGGTCATCAAATCCGCAGCTATGTGCTGGACCAAAGCCGCATCAAGGACCTGCGCACCAACCACGAAACATCGGCCACCCAAAAAGTGCTTGACGGCGATCTCGATGCCTTCATCGAGGCCTCGCTCAAACAGGGCGTCTGAGGCCCGACCAAGGAGTTTTCATGCGTGACGGACAGTCCCCCGGCAGCGCCATCTTGCGCGCCGATTACCAGCCCCCGGCTTTCTGGATAGACACAGTCGACCTGAGCTTTGACCTTGATCCGGCCAAGACCCGGGTGCTCAACCGCATGAAGCTGCGCCGCAACCCGGCCGTGGACACCCAGGCCTTGCGGCTCGACGGCGAAGACCTCAACCTGGCCCGTGTGCTGGTCAACGGTCAGGGCACGTCCTTCAAGATGGACGGCGGGCAATTGGTGCTGGAAAACCTGCCGCAGGGCAGCGAGCCCTTCGAGCTGGAAATCTTCACCACCTGTAACCCCAGCAAGAACACCCAGCTGATGGGGCTGTACGTCAGCAACGATTCCTTCTTCACCCAATGTGAGGCCGAGGGCTTTCGGCGCATCACCTACTTTCTGGACCGGCCCGATGTCATGGCCAGCTACAGCGTCACCCTG
>JBILUT010000013.1:0-10479 GCA_044370875.1 Polaromonas sp.
TGAGGGCGGCTGTTTTGTTGGGGGGTGGTTTTACAAATCCACCTTCAGGTAATGGCTGCCCGGCAGGGGGTTGTGGTAGTACGGGGCGATCTCCTCAAAGCCCAGTTCGGCGTAGAGCTGGCGCGCGGCCTCCATGTCGTCGAGCGTATCGAGCAGCACGCAGTGATAGCCGGCAGTCCTTGCTGCATCGAGCATGGCCTCGGCCAGCTGCCGTCCCAGGCCGAAGCGGCGAAAGGCTTTGCGGACGTAAAGGCGCTTGAGCTCGGCGGCGTTGGGGTAGTCCACTGAATCGAGCGGTCGCAGGGCGCAGCATCCTGCGACCCGGCCTTCGATCTGGGCCAGGATCAGGGCGCCTCGGGGGGCGGCATATTCTCCGGGCAGCTCAATCAACTCGGCTTGGAAATTCTGAAAACACAAATCCACGCCCAGACCGTCGGCATACTCCTGAAAGATTTCGCGTGTGGCGTCCAATTCGGCTGGGGAACTTGGCGTGAGCAGGACGACTTTGGATTGATGGCCAGATCGACGGGCTGTGGGCATGGTTATCAAGGGAGTTGGTGTGGCCATCAGGCCAGCGCAGGACTCAGGCTAAACACCCACAGGCTGATGGCATAGCACAGACCCCACAGGACGAGGGCCAGCAGGCGGGTGAACAGGTCGTCCCTAGTCGACGGCATGGCGTGCTCAAGCGGTTTGTCGCCGTGCAGCATGGCGCCGACCAGTGGCCTGCCTTTGAAGGTGTGCCAGATGATGGCCAACAGATGCAACAGCACCAGACCGATGAGCAGCAGTTTGCCCACTTCTTTGTGATACGCGGTCGCTTGGCTCACGGTGGCGCCTGACACCAGATGCGTCAGTGGGCCCGCAAAGGCGATCGCATCATCGCTGACCAGGCCGCTGCCCACCTGTGCCAGCAAAATCACCAGAAAGGCCAGCACTGCCAGCGAGCCCAACGGCCCGTGTCCGGTGTGCAGGCGCTCGTCGGCGCGGCCGCGCAATTCGGCCAGTAGATCGCGGGGGTGCAGCCGAAAGCGCACAAAGCGCGACCAGTGGCCGCCCACCAGGCCCCAGAGGATGCGAAACAGCAGCAGGCTGATCACAGTTTGCCCGAAACGGAAATGCCAGACCATGGCTGAGCCGCCGACATTGCCAGTGATGATCAGGCCGACCACACACACGACCAGCGCCCAATGAAAGATTCGGGTCGGTAGATCCCAGATGCGCGTGCGATGCAGATGGCTGGCGTACAGGTTCATGGTGCGATTGACTACGGTTGAGCTGGGCGCTGGCAATCGTGCGCGTCGGCTTCTCCTTGCAGCTGAGTATTGAGTTTGGGCGAGCGCTGTACTCAATTATTAGTCCACCGCTAGACTAAGCGACTCCCTGAGTTGCAGCTCGGCAGCCACGGGTTTGCCCTTCCACCCACCGGATATTGCCATGAAAAATGTCGTTCAACTCGTTTCGGCCTGTGCCCTCGTGGTCTTGAGCTTGCCGGCTGCGGCCCAGTTCGCCAAACCCGAGGATTCGATCCGCTACCGCCAGAGCTCGTTGTTCATCATGGGCCAGCACTTCCAGCGTATCGGCGCGATGGCCAATGGGCGTATTCCTTTCGATGCCAAGGCGGCCGCTGAGAATGCCGAGGTGGTGGCCAACATGGCCAAGCTGCCGTGGGCTGGCTTTGGGCCGGGCACCGACAAGGGCGCCCCGACCAAGGCCAAGGCTGAAATCTGGGCCGAACAAGCCAAGTTCCGCGAAGCCAGCGAAAAGACCATGGCCGAGACGGCCAAGCTGGCGGCGGCCGCAAAGACGGGCAACCTCGATGCCATCAAGGCAGCCTTTGGCGCTACCGCAGGCAGCTGCAAGGCTTGTCACGACGCCTATCGCGCACCTTGAGTTGTACCCGGGGCAGCGCCGGGCTGGGCCGCCTGGCCGTGTCGCTTGCGCGTTGAGTCGCACTCAGGCCGGTCGTCTTCAGGCTTGGCTGAGCAGCTTGTCGATCAGCTTGTGCAGGTCTGAGAAGTCAGGTTCGCCCACGTATTGCTTGACGATCTGGCCGCGCTTGTCCACCAGGTAGGTGGTGGGTGTGATGCGCACATCGCCCCAAGCCTTGGCCACCGCCCCGGTGTTGTCGATGGCCACCATAAAGGGCAGTTGCCGACTTTGGCTGAAGTTGACCACGTAGGCCGGCGGGTCGTAGCTCATGGCCACCGCCAGCGTCTCGAAGCCGCGCGCCTTAAATTGCTGATGCGTTTGCACCAGCTTGGGCATTTCGGCCACGCAGCTGATGCAGCTGGTGGCCCAGAAGTTGATCAAAAAGACTTTGCCCCGCAGGGCCTGCGTGCTGGTCTGGCTGCCGTCGAGCAGCACGAAGCGGGTGTCGGGTGCCGACCGGCCGGATGAGCAGGCGCTGCCCAGAGCAGCCCAGGCCAGGGTGGCGCCCAGCCACTGGCGGCGCGAGGTTCCCGTGCTCGTTGCAAGCGCTGTCATGGTGGCAGTGTATCGGTCGCTGGTACCGGGTGCAGGCTCCGGGCGCATGTCTCAGATCACCTGCTGGTTTTTGAGCGCGTCCACCTGGGCATCGCTGTATTGCAGGACCGATCGCAGCACCTCTTCGGTGTGCTGGCCCAGCAAGGGCGGCGGCAGACCGCCGCGCTGTGGATCACGCACGGGTGTGGCGCCCAGCTTCATCGGGCTGGACACCAGGGGCAACAAGCTGCGGTTGGGGTGTTGCCACTGGCTCACCATGTCGCGGCTGCGCACCTGCGGGTCTGCGAAAACCTCCGCCAGATTGTTGATCGCTCCGCACGGTACCTTGGCCCGCTCGAGTGCCGACAACCAGTCGGCTTTGCGGCGGGTCTTCATGAGGGTCTCGAGCAAAGGCACCAGCTCGCCGCGGTTGAGCACGCGTTGGCGGTTGCTGGCAAAGCGCGGATCGCTGGCTAATTCAGGCCGGCCGGCGACCTCGCAGAATTTGGCGTACTGACTGTCGTTGCCCACAGCCAGAATCAGGTGGTCACGGCTGCCATCGGCCGCCGGCGCGACTTCGAACACCTGGTAGGGCACGATGTTTTGGTGGGCATTGCCGGCCCGCCCCGGCACTTTGCCACTGACCAGGTAGTTTGCGCCCAGGTTGGCCAGCATGGCGACCTGGGTGTCCAGCAAGGCCATGTCGATATGCTGGCCTTCACCGGTGCGCTCGGCATGCCGCAGGGCGGCCAAAATGGCGACGGTGGCATACATACCGGTCATCAGATCGGCCACCGCCACCCCCACTTTCTGCGGGCCACCCCCGAGGTCATCGCGTTCGCCAGTGATGCTCATCAGCCCGCCCATGCCCTGAATCGCGTAGTCGTAGCCAGCGCGCTCGGCATAGGGCCCGGTCTGACCGAAGCCGGTGATCGAGCAATACACCAGCCTCGGGTTGATGGCCAGCAGGCTTTTCGGATCCAGCCCGTAGCGCGCCATATCGCCGACCTTGAAGTTCTCCACGAAGACATCGCAGTGGCGCACCAGATCGCGGATCAGGGCCTGCCCCCGCTCTTGCGCGATATCGCAGGTGACCGATCGCTTGTTGCGATTGGCGCCCAGGTAATAGGCGGCCTCACGGGTCTCCTGGCCATGGTCGTCGTGCAGGAAGGGCGGGCCCCAGCCGCGGGTGTCGTCACCTTGTTGCGGCCGCTCGATCTTGATGACGTCGGCCCCCAGATCGGCCAGATTCTGCGTGCACCAGGGGCCTGCCAGCACACGGGACAGATCGAGGACGCGTAGGCCTTGCAGGGAAGTCATGTGCAGATTGTGGCGCAGCCGCTGCCCTGTCGCCTGAGTGCGGGCTCTGCGTGGGAATGCCTGTACAGTCCTCGGGTGAGCTGTGTTCATCGTTTCTGGTCCGGACTGTGTCTGTCCGTTTTGCTACTGGCGTGCAGCCCGGCGCTCAACTGGCGCGAGGTCCGCGCAGAGGCGGGCGATCTGACGGTGCTGCTGCCTTGCAAGCCAGATCGGGCCAGCAAGTCGGTGCCCTTGGGGGGACAAGCGACCCGCTTGCTCATCATGGGCTGCGAGGCCGCGGGCGCCTTGTTTGCGGTGTCGGTGGCAGACTTGGGCGATACCTCGCGCGCGGCCGAAGTGTTGGCGCAATGGCAGGCCTTGACCCTGGCGCACATACGCGCGGCACAGCCGCAGCAGCGTGCAGCCCCACTGGCCGGCGCAGATCTGCAGCCGCCCCCGGTCTTGCTGGTGGCTCAAGGCACGCATCCGGACGGCCAGCCAGTACAGGGGCAGTGGCTGTTTTTTGCCCGGGGTAGTCTGGTTTTTCAGGTGGCGATCTATGCACCTCGGATCGTGCCTGAAGCGGCCGAAACCTTTTTTGCGAGTGTCAAGATCCAGTGAGTCTCCAGCCTGAGCTTTCTTCATCTGCCCCCGGCCGCCTTTCGGGCCGGGTAGCCGTGCTGGTTTTCCTGGCTTTTGCGCTGGGCTATTTCTTATCGGCGGTGATGCGCACAGTCATTGCCACCCTCTCGCCTGCCCTGACCCAGGAATTTGGCTTGCAAGCGGCCGACTTGGGCCTGCTGGGCGGTGGATTTTTTCTGGGTTTTGCCAGTACCCAGCTGCTGCTGGGAGCCTGGCTTGATCGCTACGGGCCCAAGAGGGTGCTGATCGGGTTTCTGGCCATTGCGGTGATCGCTTGTCTGGCGTTTTCGCTGGCCACTGACTTTGCCGGATTGCTGGCTGCCCGCTTCTTGCTCGGGGTGGGCTTGAGCGCCTGCCTGATGGCTCCGCTGACGGGCTTTCGCTGCTGGTACGAGCCAGGTGACATGCTGCGCGCCAACTCCTGGATCCTGATGATGGGGTCGCTGGGCATGGTGGCGGCCACCTTGCCGGTTCAGTGGTTGCTGCCCCTGATGGGCTGGCGGCCGATGTTCTGGGTCATGGCCCTGTTACTGCTGCTGACGATCGGTTTGCTCGGCTGGTTGGTTCCGGGTCATGCGCCCCACGCGCCCGAGCCCGGCGGGGCAGTCGGTTATGCGCAGGTCTGGCGCAGCCCCGCGTTCCAGCGATTGTTGCCTTTTTCCTTCTTCATCCATGGTGGACTGCTCGGGCTGCAGACTCTCTGGCTGGGCCCTTGGCTGACGCGCGTCGTTGGGGTGAGCCCCTTGCAGGCGGCGGCAGGCCTGTTTTCCGTCAACCTGGCGTCCCTGCTGGCCTTTTCCATCTGGGGCTTGGTCATGCCAGGCCTGACCCGCCGCGGCTGGAAGGTCGATCGCCTGTTGGCCCTGATCGTTCCCCTGGTCCTGGCCGTACTGGCCACCAACACCCTGCTGGGCAGCCGGGCTGATTGGCCGCTCTGGGCCTTGTTCATCGCGCTCGGCAGTGTGGTGTCGTTGGCGCAGCCGGCCCTGAGCATGACTTTCCCGCCCTCGCTGGCTGGCCGGGCGCTGACCGCCTACAACCTGGTTTGCTTCCTGGGCATTTTTTGCATGCAGTGGGGCATTGGCCTGCTGATTGACGCCCTGCTGGCCTTGGGGTGGTCGCAGCAGGCCAGCTTTCAGGGCGCTTTCGCGGTCTACCTGTGTTGTTGCCTCGCCTCGTTCGCCTTTTACCGGTATGCCAGGACCGATAATTCCGTCTCATGAATGGCATTCTGGTCATTGCCCACGCGCCCTTGGCCTCGGCCATGCGCCAATGCATGACGCATGTTTTTGGCGCGCCGCCACGTTGCTTTGCCGCCATCGATGTACAGCCCAACGTGCCGCCTGAGGAGACCCTGGCCCAGGCGCGCATCGTCATGCAGCAGCTGGACTGCCCCACCTGCCTGGTGGTCACTGATATTTTTGGCGCTACGCCTTGTAACGTGGCGCAAAAGCTAGTCGATGGCGTCAACAGCAAGCTGGTGGCCGGCCTGAACCTGCCGATGCTCATGAGGGCCTTGTCTTATCGCCATGACTCGCTTGATGCCCTGGTTGCGCGCGCCCTCGCGGGTGCCAGTCAGGGTGTGATGCAAGTGGCCATCACGGCCCCTCAAAATCAGACCCGTCGCCATCATGATCAAGAACAGCGTGACCATCAGCAATAAGCTGGGCCTGCATGCCCGGGCGTCTGCCAAGCTCACCAAGCTGGCGGGCAGTTTCCCTTGTGAGGTTTGGCTCAGCCGGGGTGAGCGCCGGGTGAACGCAAAAAGCATCATGGGGGTGATGATGCTGGCCGCAGGCTTGGGCAGCACGGTCGAGATTGAGACCCTGGGCGAGCGCGAGCAAGAGGCCATGGATGCTCTGCTGGGCCTGTTCAATGACAAGTTCGGCGAGGGCGAATGAGTTTTTCCATACACGGCTTGGCGGTCTCGCGCGGCATAGCCATCGGGCGTGCGGTGCTGGTGGCCTCCAGCCGTGCCGACGTGGCGCACTATTTCATCGAACCGGACCATGTCGAGTCTGAGGTGCGTCGCATCCGGGTAGCCCGTGATGCGGTGGCTGATGAAATTGCCCGCGTACAGCGTGATCTGCCCAAGGACGCGCCGCCAGAGCTGGCGGCCCTGCTCGATGTGCACCTGATGCTGCTGCAGGACGAGCAGCTGTCGGCTGGCGTCAAGCACTGGATCGTGGAGCGGCACTACAACGCCGAATGGGCCATCACCACGCAATATGAGGTGCTGGCGCGTCAGTTTGACGAGATGGAAGACCCCTACTTGCGCGAACGCAAGGCCGATCTGGAGCAGGTGGTCGAGCGGGTCTTGCGGGTGCTCAAGGGTGGGGCTTCTCCGGTGCAGCCGCCGGCAAGCCGGCGCGCTCCGCAGGGGCAGCTGCTGGGTGACTCCCTGGATGTACCGCTGGTGCTGGTGGCCCACGACCTGTCACCGGCCGACATGCTGCAGTTCAAGCAGAGCCTGTTCGTGGGCTTTGCCACGGACGTGGGGGGGCGCACCTCGCACACCGCGATTGTTGCGCGCAGCATGGACATCCCCGCCGTGGTCGGGGCGCGCAGCGCCAGCGCCCTGATCGAGCAGGATGACTGGGTCATCATCGACGGCGATGCCGGTGTGCTGATCGTCGATCCCTCGCCCATCATCCTGGCCGAGTACAGCTTCAAGCAGCGACAGGGTGAGCTCGAGCGTGAGCGACTCAATCGGCTGCGCCACACGCCGGCAGTCACGCTCGACGGGATCAAGATTGAGTTGCTGGCCAATATCGAGCTGCCCGAGGACACCGGGGCCGCGGTGCAGGCCGGCGCGGTGGGTGTAGGGCTGTTTCGAAGCGAGTTTCTCTTCATGGGTCGCAGTGGCCAGTTGCCCGACGAGCAGGAGCAGTACCGGGCCTATGTGAGCGCCGTCGAGGGCATGCAAGGATTGCCGGTGACCATCCGCACGGTCGACATTGGCGCTGACAAGCCGCTCGACCGCAGTGCACGTACCGACGATCACCTCAATCCGGCACTGGGCCTGCGCGCCATTCGCTGGAGCCTGGCCGATCCGCCCATGTTCCTCACGCAGCTGCGCGCGATTTTGCGCGCAGCTGCGCACGGGCCTATTCATCTGCTGGTACCGATGCTGGCGCATGCACGGGAAATTCGGCAGACGCTGTCTCTGGTCGACCATGCCCGGGCCCAGCTCGACAACAAGGGTCTGGCGCATGGAGCGGTCAAGCTTGGCGCCATGATCGAGGTGCCCGCCGCAGCGATTCACCTTGGCCCTTTTCTTCGCTATTTCGACTTTCTCTCGATTGGCACCAACGACCTGATTCAGTACACCCTGGCCATCGACCGGGCCGATGAAGCGGTGGCCCATCTGTACGACCCCTTGCACCCCGCGGTACTGCGCCTGCTGGCCGACACCATTGCTCAGTGCCAGGCGCGGGGCATACCGGTCAGCGTGTGCGGCGAAATGGCAGGCGATCCGGCCATGACCCGCCTATTGCTGGGCCTGGGCTTGCGTTCGTTTTCGATGCATCCCTCCCAGATTCTCACGGTCAAGCAGCAGGTCTTGCGAGCCGATGCAGGCAAGCTAGAAGTCTGGGCGCGCCGAGTGGTCGAGAGTGAAGACCCGGCCAAGACCTTGGAAGCCGGCTGAGCTGTGGCGGCTGATTTTTATGAACCCGGGAGGCCGATACGAGCGCACTTCAGCCCGTATCTTGCCCATCCGCAAGCCCATTAAAAAGGGTATTTCCAGGGCCTTTAGATACTGTCGGTATCGGCCCTTGTCCTTAGCGGCCAGCCTCGAAAGTCTGCACCGGTTCGAAGTCACCCGGAAAGCCGTCTGCGGCAATTCGTTTCATGCGCACATAGATAGTTTGTGCGATTTCGGGTAGCTGCACCTCTGCGGTCGCTTGCTCTGCGTCCACCAGGGGCTGAGCAAAGCTCTCGTGGGTGGCCACCTGAATCTTGTATCGTTCTCCAGGTGTTGCAGTGTGCCATCGCAGCAGATGGGGGGTCTTGCTCCCGCTGGCTTCCACCACGTCAAATGCTTGCACTGGCCCGAACGGCCCCGCCCCTTCCGATTTCTTGACGGAGCCTACGCGCCAGTAATAGCGCCCTGGCTGAAGAGGCACCACCATGCCTGCCGAGCGGGCCGTCAGCGATCTGACCTGCATGACGATGTCCTTGAACTCTTTGTCGCGCGCCACCTGAAAGCGCAAAAAGTCGGCAGCAGCGACTCGGGCCCAGCGGAAGCCGATCTTCTCGCCCGACAGCGTAGCCCCATCCAGCGGGGCATGAACCATGGGGGCAGCCGGCCATGCCGCGACCTTGAAATCGAAGATGCCATCTTGACCTTCCAAGCCCCTGTCGTCGACGCCTCGAACCCGGATGCGGTAATCGCCGTTGGGCAGGGATGTCCAAGCTGAGCGGGGGTCCCGGGTGGTCACCGCTTGCACCAGTCGTTGCTCGCCGCCCATCGAAACGATCTCGACACGGTACTGGCGGGCATCCTTGAGTTCTTTCCAGTCAAAGCGGGTTGGGACGTAGTCAATCGGGGTTCCGCCACCGGCCAGCGTCGGAGGGGGCAAGAGGGCACGTGGGCTGCCTGGTGCCTTGCCGGGAGTCGCTACGCTGCCAAAGCCCGCGGGAATGTTGACCTCGCCTTTGGCGTTGGTCGCCTTCACCGCGCCTTCAAGCACGCTGCTGCGGGTGAGTCCTGTTTTACCGTCGAGCTGTACGCGGAAGGTGGTGCCGCGGACCGCGAGGTTCAGCGACGGTGTTTTGATCTCATAGCGTGCCCCTGTGCCCTTCAGGGGGTTGACTTGTGATTCCACGCTACCGTCCTTCAGCGTGGCATGCATGATGCCTTCATCCGAACTGCGCTTGAACTGCAACTGGTTGAGGGTCAGCCTACTCTTTGGAGAGACCAGCATGCGCGACTGGTCGGCAAAGCGCAAGGTCAGCAGGCCGTTGTCTGTCGTTTCAATGGTGCTGCCCACACGCAGCAGATCGCCGCTTTGAAGCGGTACGGCTGGAGCGCCGTCGCCCCGACTGACAGTGACTTGACCCTTGACCAACACAGCCTCAGCCTGGGCGAGGTCAGGTCCACTCAGGCTATCGGGGATGCGCAACGTTCGGCCTGCAATGAGCTTCCTGGGGTCGGAGATCTTGTTGAGCTTTTGCAGTTGCTTCCAGGCATCGGCGTTGGCAAGTTGCCTTTGTGCGATTTGCAAAAGGGTGTCGCCAGGTTGAATGCTGTAGATCCATTCGCCCTCATCTCGGGAGGGAGTCGTCTCTTTGGCTGACGCCGGACCGGTGAAGAACAGCAGAAGAGGAGCACCGGAAACCAAGGCGCAGCGGGCAAGAACTTGCAAGCAGCAACGGGACGCGCGCAGATACGGGGTACCAGGGGCCGCAGCGAAATGATCGGACGCTGACATCACGGAGCTCCTTTGGCCAGCACGGGGTTGTAGTCGAGATAGGCGGTCTTTAGTCGGTCCCTGGCGATGCCCAGACTACGCCGAACTTCGGCAACCGCCAGGGCGATCACGATGTCGCGCTGGCTCTGCATGACTTGGCGACCCAGGTCGGTACGCGGACGGATGATCAGTCCGTTTTCGGTAACCGTTGCATCGAAGGAGGCGCTACGGCCGCGGTTTTCGTTCAACGAGAACGCGACGGTTTGTTGAGCAGTTCCGGGCGGCGGGAGCTCGCCCGGCCGTCGGTTCTCGGCACCTTCAACCGTGATTGCGCCAGCGACTTCGGTGACCACCAGACCAGATTCTCGGGTTAGTGTCCCCCCCACGCTCAGCGTAGCGACATTGATAAAAGTCGACAGGGCATCCGTTCCGCCTGTCGCAGCACCGGCCGTCACCGCGCCATCGAGGCTCACGGTAATCGCGCCATCGGCGACTTCCAGAGTCGCACCGGGCATGCTGGTGTTGACCAGTCGGTCTCCGTTGGCCAACGGTAGGCTCAGGCTGCCGTCAGCACTATTGCCGGTCAATCTGCCTGGCCCACCTGTTGCCCCATCACTGCCGAGGTCTCCGCTACCGTCACCACCTGCAGCGACACCAC
>JBILUT010000343.1:0-2765 GCA_044370875.1 Polaromonas sp.
GATCGCCGAATACGGGGCCAAGGCGCGCGAGGGCAAGCTGGGCATCGAGGAGATGACCGGTGGCACCTTCTCCATTTCTAATGGCGGCACCTTCGGTTCGATGTTGTCCACGCCCATCATCAACCCCCCGCAGTCGGCCATTCTGGGCGTCCATGCCACCAAGGACAGGGCGGTGGTGGAAAACGGTCAGATCGTGATCCGTCCCATGAACTACCTGGCGATGAGCTACGACCACCGCATCATCGATGGTCGCGAGGCGGTGCTGGGCTTGGTGGCCATGAAGGAGGCGCTTGAAGATCCGGCGCGTTTGCTGTTCGACATCTGAGGGCGGCGTTCTTGCTGTCGCATCAGACAGGGCCAAGTCGGCGTGTGGTCTATCCTCCGCTGACCGAATGGCCCTTCTTCAGACCCCACCTCTGACCTAAAGAAATTATGAGCAAACAATTTGACGTCATCGTGATTGGCGGTGGCCCTGGCGGCTACATCGCCGCTATTCGGGCGGCCCAGCTGGGCATGAATGTGGCCTGTATCGACGAGTGGAAGAACGCCGCAGGGGGGGCGGCTCCGGGCGGTACTTGCACCAATGTGGGCTGTATCCCGTCGAAGGCCTTGCTGCAATCGTCCGAACACTTTGAGCACGCCAATCACCACTTCGCCGACCATGGCATCACCGCCAAGGACGTGAAGATCGATGTGGCCAAGATGCTCTCGCGCAAGGATACGGTGGTCAAGCAAAACAACGACGGGATCTTGTACCTGTTCAAGAAGAACAAGGTCACGTTCTTCCATGGCCGCGGCAGCTTTGCTGGCAAAGCCGAGGGCCTCTACCAGATCAAAGTGGCCGGCAAGACCGAGGAGTCCCTCAGCGCCAAACAGGTGATCGTCGCCACTGGCTCCAAGGCTCGTGCCCTACCCGGTGTACCGTTTGACGAAGAAACCGTTCTCTCAAACGATGGGGCGCTACGCATAGTCGGTGTCCCTAAGAAGCTGGCCCTGATCGGCTCTGGCGTGATTGGCCTGGAAATGGGTTCGGTCTGGCGCCGTCTGGGATCCGACGTCACCATTTTGGAAGGCCTGCCCACCTTTTTGGGGGCTGTGGATGAGCAGATTGCTAAAGAGGCCAAGAAAGCATTTGACAAGCAGGGCCTGAAGATCGAGCTGGGCGTCAAGGTTGGCGAGGTCAAGACCTCCAAGAAGGGCGTCTCGATTGCCTATACCAACGCCAAGGGCGAAGCCCAGACCCTGGAGGCCGACAAGCTCATCGTCTCCATCGGCCGCGTACCCAATACCAGCGGGCTCAACGGCGAGGCGGTCGGCCTGCAACTCGATGAGCGGGGCGCGATTGTGGTCGATGATCACTGCAAGACCAGTCTGCCCGGCGTCTGGGCGGTGGGTGATGTGGTGCGCGGCCCGATGCTGGCGCACAAGGCCGAGGAAGAGGGGGTGGCTGTGGCCGAGCGCATCGCCGGCCAGCACGGCCATGTGAATTTCAACACCATCCCCTGGGTGATCTACACCAGCCCCGAGATCGCCTGGGTGGGCCGGACCGAGCAGCAGCTCAAGGCCGATGGTGTGGCCTACAAGGCAGGCACCTTTCCTTTCCTGGCCAACGGCCGTGCGCGGGCCTTGGGGGATACCACCGGCATGGTCAAGTTCCTGGCCGATGCCAAGACCGACGAAATACTGGGCGTGCACATTGTCGGCCCCATGGCTTCGGAATTGATCGCCGAGGCGGTGGTGGCCATGGAGTTTCGAGCCTCGGCTGAAGACATTGCGCGTATCTGCCACGCCCATCCTTCCTTGAGCGAGGCCACCAAAGAGGCCGCGCTGGCAGTCGACAAGCGCACCCTTAATTTCTGACCCGCGTTTGCCCGGCCCACCTTGGTTTTGGGGTTACAGTCCTCAGCCCGGGCCGGTCCCGGGCTTTGTTCTTCCTGAGCCGAAACCACATGTCTGTTCTTGCTGCCTACCAAGCCGAACTCAAGGCCCGGGGCTACCAAAGCGATCCGGCTCAGCTTCGCGCCGTAGCGGCTCTGGAGCGTTGCGCTACCGAGTGGGCGAATTACAAGGCCAAGCGCTCCAATGTCTTGAAGAAGCTCATCAGTCGACCCGAAATCCCCCGAGGGGTTTACATGTACGGTGGCGTCGGGCGGGGTAAGAGCTTTCTGATGGATTGTTTTTTTCACGCGGTGCCGATTCAGCGAAAGACGCGTCTGCACTTTCACGAATTCATGCGCGAGGTACATCGGCAGTTGCGTGACTTGCAGGGTACGGTCAACCCGCTCGATGAATTGGGCAAGCGCGTCGCCCAACGCTACAAGCTCATTTGCTTCGATGAATTTCATGTGGCCGACATCACCGATGCGATGATTCTTCATCGCTTGCTGGCGGCGCTTTTTGACCATGGTGTCGGTTTTGTGACCACCTCCAACTTTGAGCCGGATGGCCTCTATCCGGGCGGACTGCATCGCGATCGACTGCTGCCGGCCATCGCCATGCTCAATGAGCGCCTGGAGGTGGTCAATGTCGACAACGGTACCGATTACCGGCGCCGGACTCTCGAACAGCTCAAGCTCTACCATTGCCCCCTGGGGGCGCAGGCCGATACGGAGATGTCTCGCGCTTTCGAGCAGTTGGCGGAGAGCCAGGATGAAGACCCGGTGCTGACCATCGAGGCGCGCGAAATCCGGGCGCGGCGGCGAGCTGGCGGGCTGGTGTGGTTTGACTTCAGGGCTCTTTGTGGCGGGCCGCGATCGCACAACGAT
>JBILUT010000345.1:0-2754 GCA_044370875.1 Polaromonas sp.
CGAATTCAGGCGCTCCTTGACCTGACCCTGAAACTGTGGGTCGAGGACCTTGGCCGAGAGCACATAGCTGGCCCGGGCAAACACGTCCTCGGGCATGAGCTTGACCCCCTTGGGCAACAACGAATGCAGGTCAATGAAGCCCTTGACCGCCTGAAACAGGCCCTCGCGCAAGCCGCTATCGTGCGTACCGCCCGCCGTGGTGGGAATCAGATTGACATAACTCTCGCGCACCGGCTGCCCGTCCTCGGTGAAGGCCACGCACCAGCTCACGCCCTCGCCTTCAGCAAAGCTGTCATGGGACGCATCGGCGAATGCATCGCCTTCAAACAGCGGGATCACGGGATCAGCCTGCACCGTCTGCATCAGGTAATCACGCAACCCGCCCTTGTAGAGCCAGGTCTGGCTGTCACCGGATTTGTCATGGGCCAGGGTCACGCTGACACCGGGCATCAGCACCGCCTTGCTGCGCAGCAAATGCACCAGTTCGGCTTGCGGCAAAGCTGCCGCATCGAAATACCTCGGATCAGGCCAGACCCGCACTGTGGTGCCGTGCGCCCGGTCGCCCGTACCGATCGGACGACGTTGCAGAGGCTGCACCACCTCGCCGCCCGAGAACACCAAGCTGGCCACTTGGCCCTCGCGGTGGGTCTGGACCTCGAGCCGACGGGACAAGGCGTTGGTGACACTGACGCCAACGCCGTGCAGGCCGCCCGAAAAGCTGTAAGCCCCACCCTGCCCCTTGTCAAACTTGCCGCCAGCGTGCAGCCGAGTGAAAACCAGCTCGACCACCGGCGCCTTCTCCTCGGGATGGAGGCCGAAGGGAATGCCTCGCCCCTCGTCCTCGACGCTCACCGAGCCGTCGGAGTGGACGGTGACGCGGATTTTGCGACCATGCCCGGCCAGAGCCTCATCGGCGGCGTTGTCAATCACCTCCTGCACGATATGCAGGGGGTTGTCGGTGCGGGTGTACATGCCCGGGCGCTGCTTGACGGGCTCCAGGCCCTTGAGCACTCGGATCGAATTTTCTGAATAAGACGGGTTTGGCTTTGCAGTCATGGCAGGGTCACGGAAACCGCAAATTGTATTTTGAAAGCCGCCCGAAGCTGGATGCATATACAGGCCCCTGGCTGAGGCGGTCTACCAAAGCGACAGGCCGGTCCAGGGACGAGGGTTACAGTCAGCGCATGACGAACCGCCTGAGCAGCCCAGCCGCACCCCTGCCCATGACCCAATTGCTGCTTTGCAGCGCCCTGATCGTCACCCTGTCCATGGGGGTGCGACACGGCTTTGGCTTGTGGCTACTGCCGATCACCCAGACCCACGGCTGGACACGCGAGACGTTTTCAGTGGCCATCGCGGTACAAAACTTGGCCTGGGGCGTTTTGGGCATTTTTGCGGGCATGCTGGCCGACCGCTTTGGGGCCATGCGCGTGGTCATGATCGGTGGCCTGCTCTATATGTTGGGCCTGTGCGGCATGGCCCTGGCCACACAAGGCTGGCAATTTACGCTGGCCGCTGGCATCTTGGTGGGGGCCGCCCAATCGGGCACCACCTATGCGGTGGTCTATGGCGTCATCGGTCGGAACATTCCGGCTGAGCGCCGGGCTTGGGCCATGGGCCTGGTCGGGGCGGCCGGTTCATTCGGACAATTTGCGATGGTGCCACTCGAAGGGCTGATGATCACTCACTGGGGCTGGCAGACCGCCCTGATGGTGATGGCTGCAGCCTGCCTGCTCATGCTGCCCCTGGCTCGCGGCCTCAATGAAACGGCCCGCACACCGGCTGGCGCGGGCGAGCAAACCATGCGACAGGCTTTGCGCGAAGCCATCCGCTACCCAAGCTTCCAGTTGCTCACCGCGGGCTACTTTGTTTGTGGCTTTCAGGTGGTGTTCATCGGCGTCCACATGCCCAGCTACCTCAAGGATGCGGGGATGGAACCCTCGGTAGCCGGCATGGCGCTGGCCCTGATCGGACTCTTCAACATCTTCGGCACCTACATGGCCGGATCCCTGGCGCAGGTGCGGTCGAAGAAGAAGATTCTGGCCTTCATCTACCTGGCCCGGTCGGTAGCCATCGTGGCCTTTTTGCTGGCGCCGCTGACACCGTGGAGTGTGTACCTGTTCGCCGCAGTCATGGGAATGCTTTGGCTGTCCACCGTACCCGTCACCAACGCAGCCATCGCTCAGATCTTCGGCGTGAAGTACCTGTCCATGCTCAGCGGCTCGGTGTTCCTGAGCCACCAGTTCGGTTCTTTTTTTGGAGTTTGGCTGGGAGGCTACCTGTATGACCACACCGGCAGCTACGACATCGTTTGGTACATCGCCATCGCGCTTGGGGTGTTTGCAGCACTGGTGAATTTGCCGGTCCGCGAGTCGCCCATTGAGCGCAGTGCGGTCCCTGCAAGCGCCTAAACCCATGATGCGTTTTTTCTCATCACCGCTGCGCTGGGTCATCCTATTGGCTCTGCTGCTGGCGACCTTCTGGTTGTATCTGCAGCCGCAGTTCCTGGTCATGCTGGCCGAGCAGGTCTGGGCCTGTTTTTAAGATCGATCGCCTATGGCCGAGGCAGCAACGCCAGTCAACCCCCATGGCCAGGAGACCGCCAGCGCCTGGGTGCAGCGATGGTCGCACCTGGTCTCTGGTTGCGTTCTCGATGTCGCCTGCGGCCAGGGCCGCCATCTGCGTTGGTTTGTGCAACGCGGCCACACGGTGGTCGGTGTCGACCGCTCCGAGCAGGCCCTGGCGGCCATTGAA
>JBILUT010000346.1:0-2750 GCA_044370875.1 Polaromonas sp.
TGTCAGCGCGCCGAGTGCGCCGCACACCAGTAGCAGGAGCAGGCTGCGCGGTGCGGCGCGGGTGATGGGCTTGGCGGGCTGGTGCGACCCACCGGACCACTGCCACCAACCCCATGCGCTGGTAGCCACAAAGAACACCTGCAGCGTCACGTCGGCATACAGCTTGGCCTGGAAGAACAGCGCGGCAAAGAGCACGCAGCCGACGATGCCCGTCCACCAGGTGTGCGCGCTGTTGCGGGCGGCCAGCAGGATGGACACCGTCATCACGCCATTCGCTGAAAACTCCAGCCACGTCACCTGAACCACACAGAACGCCTTATTGTTGGCAGAATGTCAATATCTTAGCCAAGGTCGGGCGACCTGTCTTCATCATGGTGCGGCAGCTCTACCCCCTCGTGTCTGCCGACGTGGCCTTGTTCAGCGTGGCTGACGACCGCCTGCAGGTGCTTCTGGTACGGCGCGAGCATGCGCCGGAGGCGGGCCTGTGGGCCTTGCCAGGAGCGCTCCTGCAGCCCTTGGGCGATGCTGACCTCGAGGCCACGGCCCGGCGCGCTCTGCGCGAGAAGATCAACGTCGAGGTGCCCTACCTGGCGCAGCTGCGCACCTTCGCCGGAGCCGTGCGCGACCCGCGGGGCTGGTCATTGTCCGTGCTGCACTTCGCGCTGCTGCCGCGTGACCAGGTGCCTGCGGTCGTGCGCTCCAGTGTCGACGGCATCCTTTGGGCGGACGCCGACGCGCCCGACCGGCGCCTCGCTTTCGACCATGCAAAGCAGATCCAGTGGGCCCGGACGGCGTTGCGCCAGCGGGTGCAGGACAACGCACTACCTTTGCACCTGATGCCCGAACGCTTCACCCTGACGCAACTGCAGCGGGTGTGCGAAGCAATCTTGTCGCCCAGCCCGGCCCAGCCGGTCCGGCTGGACAAGGGGGCCTTCCGCCGCCGCTTTGCGAAGAGCCCCGACATCGTCGAAGTGCCAGGCGCGTTCGAACTTGGTGCTCAGCGGCCGGCGCAGCTGTTCCGCGTGGCATCGGGGTTTCGGTTCTAGTGGGGCGAGAAGTGACGCCTGTGCAGCGGTTGCGGACAACCGTCTACAGGTGCCCCAACTACCGATCTACGATGGATAGCAGTCAGTCTCCCTATGGCTCAAATCGCCTATCGCCCGGCAGCCCCTGGCACCTTTAGGACCTTCCTCAGGCTAGTGCGGACTTCAGGCCGGTGCCGCGCGGGCAGCTGTTCGAAGACCCTTTCAAGCACCCGGTCGGGCCTTACGTTGGCGCTTGCCATTCGCTTGGCCTCAGCCTTGAACAGAAACGGCTCGTCCTGGAACCTCGAGAAGAGGTCAGCGAGAGCGGTACGCTGCGTAAGCGGCGTCTTGACCTTGTGTCCCAGCAATGCCATCACATCGACCGTGATGGGGAGCACATGCTCGGACCTGTTCTCGAAGCCCGTCATCAGCTCAGCACGGTGCTTGCCCTCGTCCCAGTGAAGGTACTGGGTCGCTGGCCCGTGGTCCGTCTCAACACGCATCGCAGATAGCTCCGGCAGTCGTGCGATGGCATCGGCAGTGAACTGACCAGACGCTGCGTCGAACAGGCCCAGCCACCGATCCCACCCGAAGTCCAGGGTGTGGCCGATCTCGTGGGTCAAGGTGCCAGCGAGTTGCGTGGCGTCGTATTTCCTCACGTACACGGTATTGAAGCGGATGCGTCCGTGGATAACGCCACCTGCCGTCTCGGGCTCGTACGACCTGGCGATGTACGGCAGCGGCGACCAGAACAAGTCGATGTGGAGGACGATGGACCGTTCTGGTTCGATGTGGTGGTTCCAAAAGCTGCACGCCAGCCGTGCTGCTGCCTTCAGCTTGTCGCCACGATCCTCCAGAACCTTGTAGGTGATCAGTGTGGCCATCGCCAGACCCTTGCCTTTCCCGGCCACGCCAACTGACCCTGAACACGAGACGACGATGCCAGGTCAGTGGAGCACGTAGTTGACGGAAAGCGTACCCCACCGCTGCAAGCCTTCATCGGCCCCCACGGCCGGGGAGCTGAACTCCGGCGTCCGCGCCGTCTGCGCATAGACGAGGCGCCACTGCTTGTCGGCACCAAAGGCCCAGGAGATGCCCCACTGCCACGCATGCACCTGGCGCTTCAGCTCGATGTTCGACCGCCCGTACGGCGTGTTGCCTTCGATGAAGCGGTTGGATCCGACCAGCGTTGAGCTGACGTTCATGAACAGCACCGGCCGGCTCAGGGCGGCACGGTTGCCGAAGTCCTGAATCACCAGGTCGCCTTCGTTGGAGATCACGAACACCGGGTTGCGGCCCTTCAGCCAGCCGATGGAAACACCGGCCTGCAGTGACGCGTAGTTGCGCAGGTTGCCAAGATGACCCGACATGCCTACGTGGAAACCCACCCTGTCGCGTTCCGACTCCGATTCCGAGTCGCCCACACGCATAACCCGCAGGTGCGCCAGCTGCACGCCCACACGCCGGCGGACCTGCCAGTGCCAACCCGCTGGCACCGTCGAACCGGTCCACTTGTCGTGCACCAGGCGCTGAAGTCCATCGGCACCCGATGGGCGGCCGATCACGCCCAGCTTGAGCTCGGTCTGCTGGTAGAAATCGCCCCGACGGCCCAGCAGCGATCCGCCCTTGCGGGTGCCGTCGACCGCGAGGCCGGCATACAGCCAGCCGGCCCAGGGGCGGTCATTGGGCTGAGGATCTGCCCGCGAGATGTCTCGCGGGGTGTAC
>JBILUT010000347.1:0-2743 GCA_044370875.1 Polaromonas sp.
GTGGAGGACATCGAAAAACTCATCCGCAACAAGATCGAGGTCGAGGCGCTGGAACTCGAAGACGATCGCGGTGCGCGCAAGGACCGGTTCAATGACGGCAAGCGTCTGTACCAGGACGAAGAGCGGAGGCATTCGCGTGCCGACCGGGACGAACCCGCCCCACGGCCCGAGCGCCCCCGGGCGCCTCGGCCCTCGCCGCAGCCGGTTGATCCCTTTTTCAACCAGCCCTATGAGCCCAGCCCCGATGCCCCCGCCCAGCCCGCCTGGGAAGCGCAAACCCGGGCATCTTCAAGGGTGTCGGCTAACATCAAAACCAAGCGCAAGGTGGCGGCCCTCTTCAAGAGCGCCGAATAAAACCAGCGCCTCTGCCGAAAGAAGGCCGAGCCCTTGCGGCGAGGCTACCGAGCTGGCGTCGATGACTGCACAGCAGGCCTGGATGACTGACGCACAGCCGGTCGTGCAGGGGTCGCGGACACCGGTTGAACCGGTGAGGCTGCAGGCCGGGGCAATTCTGAGAGTTGACCTTCGGTGAGCGTATCGAGCTGGAAGCGACCGCTCTTGTCCCACAGCCAAACATCGGTGTAGATCACACCGCCCATGCGCACCGGTGCCGGAAACGGCGCGGCGCTGCGAACCATGCGCTCTATCTCGGCCACCACCTCGGGGGCGTGCTTAGGCTCGCGCAACCATTCAAGCTGGCGCACCGCACCTCTGTTGTCGATGGTCACGTTAAGAACGCCCACTGCGTACAGCAGGGGAGGCATCTTGCCTTTGAAGATGCGGTCCCGATGGAGCCCATACAGATGCTGAGCCCCGTACTGCCGATAGGCCAGCGGGGTGCCGGCACTGGCCACCCGGCCCAAGAATTGGGGTTCGGGGGGCGCAGGAGGCAACACCACCACAGGCGGCGGCGCAGGCGGCATTACCACGACGGGGGCCGGAGCCGGGGCGGGACCAGCCACAGGCGCGGGCGGTGGCACCACGACTGCAGGTGCCGGTCTTGAAACCGGTGCGGGCGGCGCTTGGGGCGGGGTAGAGCAAGCCGCCAGCGTCAAGAGCAGAACAACTATGCCCGCCATCGTGAGCACTCGCTCGTGGGTCTCGGGGCGGCGGGAAACGGGTCGCTTGAGGGTCATGGGGCTTACCTCAGATCGGCTACGCTTGCGGACATTGAACCTGGGGAGCGACCGATCGATCGAAGTCGGCACCCCCACCCGCAATTGTCTGTGCTTTGTAACGAGCCGGACAAGACCTCGCTTTCCCGACTGTGCATGCTCGCCCTGACTGACCTGACCGAGAAACTGCTGGACCAACTGCAACACGCACCCGCAGTGCTTGTCAGCGTCACCCGCACCCAGGGTTCAGCGCCACGCGAGGCCGGCGCCTGGATGGCGGTATTCGCGCAGGGGATAACCGGCACCATCGGGGGCGGGCAGCTGGAGGCGCAGGCCATCGACCATGCGCGGACCTTGCTCCATGACCAGACGCTGGCTGCTGGCGTGCAACGGCACGCGCTGGGCCCGTCCCTGGGACAGTGCTGCGGAGGGGCGGTCGAAGTAAGCTTCGAGCGCATAGACCGGGGGCACATCCATGCCCTGCGGCAACGGCTGCAGCAAGACCTGCCCCCTGTGGCGCTGTTTGGCGGCGGCCATGTGGGCCACGCCATCGTGCGACTGCTGATGACCTTGCCCTATTCGATCTTCTGGATCGACAGCCGCGACGAGGTGTTTGCACCCGACCTGCCGTCGCGGGTGCACTGCGAACACTCGCAACCGGTGCAGGCTGCGGTGGACGACTTGCCGCCGGGCTCGAAGGTTCTGATCATGAGCTTTAGCCATGCCGAAGATCTGGATGTGGTGAGCCGATGTCTGATGCGTCTGCGTCGCAGCGACGACCTGCCCTTTGTCGGGCTGATTGGCAGTGCCACAAAATGGGCGGTGTTCCGTCGCCGCCTTCTGGCGCGCGGCTTTACCGAGGCGGAGTTGGCCCGCATCACCTGCCCGATCGGTCTGCCCGGCCTGACCGGCAAGGAGCCCGCTGTTATTGCAGTGGCGGTGGCAGCGCAGCTGTTGATGCAGCCACGTTCTGCAAGCAGCCACTGAGCGCCCGGCCAGCTGTCTGGACGACCGGGCCCGATCTGGCTACACTGCCGGCGCCGCAGCGGAGCCCGCCACACCCCACGGGATTGGTGATGCTGTCGCGGTCCTTGGTCTTCCACAGCGCCCGCAGTGGTGGTAGACATCCCCAACGCACTGGCCTTGAATCGGCCCGGGCGCTGTCAGAGGACCGCATATGGAAAGCTATCTGCTCGACTGGGCCAACTTGCTGCTGCGATGGCTGCATGTCATCACCGCCATCGCCTGGGTTGGCTCCTCCTTCTACTTCGTCTTCCTCGATTCTTCGCTGACCGAACCGGAGAGCCAGGCGCTGCGGCGCGAGGGCGCCACCGGGGAGTTGTGGGCTGTCCATGGCGGCGGCTTCTATCACCCGGTCAAGTACGCGGTGCAGCCGCCGCAACTGCCCCGGCACCTGCACTGGTTTTACTGGGAGAGTTACAGCACCTGGCTATCGGGCATTGCGCTGTTTGCCGTCTCTTACCTCTGGCAGGCAGGTACGTACCTGATTGATAAATCCCGGATGGACTGGTCGCCCGCTGCCGCAGTGCTGGTGGCCCTGTCGTTTCTGGTGGCGTTCTGGCTGCTCTACGACCTGATCTGTCGCACCCTGGGTGCGCGCAAAAACG
>JBILUT010000348.1:0-2726 GCA_044370875.1 Polaromonas sp.
AGCGTCATCACGGCGACGGCCAGATTGTTTCCAGGCGGGTTGAGGGGGACATTCACCGCTACACCTACGTCGATGCGGCGCGTCGCTCCCGGCAGGTAGCCCGGGCCCTGGACCGGCTGAAACTGGGCTTTGGCGATCGGGTGGCCACCCTGGCTTGGAACGGATACCGGCATTTCGAGTTGTATTTCGGGGTCAGCGGATCGGGGCGGGTGCTGCACACCATCAACCCGCGGCTGCATCCCGACCAAATTGCCTGGATCGCCAACCATGCCGAAGACCAGGTGCTGTGTTTTGACCTGAGTTTTTTGCCGATCGTTCAGGCCATCCACGCCAAATGTCCGGCCCTTCGCCACTACATCGCCCTGTGCGAGTCCGATCGGCTACCGGCTGACAGCGGCCTGCCGGGGCTCCAAAGTTATGAGGCCTGGATTGCGGCTGAGAGCAGTACCTACGCCTGGCCCCGTTTCGACGAAAACAGCGCATCGAGCCTGTGCTACACCAGCGGCACGACCGGCAATCCCAAGGGCGCGCTCTACAGCCACCGTTCTACCCTGCTGCATGCTTTCGGGGCCAGCCTGCCCGATGCCATGGGCCTGTCAGCCCGCGATTCGGTGCTGCCGGTGGTCCCGATGTTTCATGTCAATGCCTGGGGCATTCCGTATTCGGCCTGCCTGACCGGGGCCAAGCTGGTCTTTCCCGGTCCGGCGCTGGACGGCCGTTCGGTCTACGAATTGATTGAATCGGAACAAGTGAGCTATGCCGCTGGTGTACCGACCGTCTGGCAAATGCTCCTGGCCCACATGAAGCCCGGCGGGCTGAAGTTTTCATCGCTCAAGCGAACGGTGATCGGTGGATCGGCCTGTCCGCCCGCCATGATTCGCGCTTTTCGGGATGATTACGGGGTCGAGGTGCTGCATGCCTGGGGCATGACCGAAATGAGCCCCCTGGGCACGGTCTGTACGCTCAAGAACAAGCACCACAGCCTGGACGACCAGGCCCAGATGCAGGTACGACTGAAGCAGGGGCGGGCCATCTTTGGTGTTGACATGAAGATCGTCGACGACGCGGGCCAGGATCTGCCCTGGGATGGCCAGACCTTTGGCAATTTGCTGGTGCGCGGTCCTTGGGTGATCCAGGGGTATTTCAAGGGCGAAGGGGGGGACCCGTTGCAAGACGGCTGGTTTCCGACCGGCGACGTGGCCACCATCGATGCCGATGGTTATATGCAGATCACCGATCGCAGCAAGGATGTGATCAAGTCGGGCGGCGAGTGGATCAGCTCGATTGATGTAGAAAACCTGGCGGTGGCACATCCCGCGGTGGCCATGGCCGCCTGCATTGGCGTGCCACACCCCAAGTGGGACGAACGGCCCATTGTGATGGTGGTGCTCAAGCCAGGGGCCACCCTGACGCGCGAGGAGCTGCTGGCCTTCTATCAGGACAAGATCGCCAAGTGGCAGATTCCGGACGATGTGGTGTTTGTCGAGAGTATCCCGCTGGGTGCAACCGGAAAAATTCTCAAGACACGGCTGCGCGATACCTTGAAAGACTATCGCCTGCCCGAAGTGTGAGCCATCAGCCCTTGCGAGTTGTCTGATGTCTGGTGATTCCAAACCAAGTTCCATCACGCCGCGCATCGACGCAGCCGAGCGTTTCTTTTTTGAGCCGGGCAGGCCTCCTGTGGGTTTTGTCGACTCCTCGGTGGCCCGCACCCTGGAGGTTGAGCTGTCCCGAGCCTTGGCGCAACTGGCCCAATTGGGGGCGGAACCCTTGCCGCCGCTGGACGCGCGGACCCAGGCCTTGCTCCAATCAGCGCGCCGGCCCAAGCGCGAGGTGCTGAGCAGGATCGACGTCAAAGCCTCCATGGCGGTCCCTGGAGCGCCCGCCTCTGAGGCCCAGGTCAGCTTGCTGGCCGCGGCCCTGGCCGATGCATCGGTTGGGGAAGTGCAGACCTACGCTGATGGTCAGTTGCTCTACCGGGCCGGAGAACAGGCCGAGCACAGCTTCCTGCTGCTCTCCGGCCAGGTTCGGATTAGTGAGCGGCAGGACAAAGGGCCCGATTGCACCCTGTCTGAAGGTCAGGTGCTGGCCGAACAGGCTTTGTTCGACGCGGACCTGCATGCAGAAACGGTGGTGGCGCAGGGCAGCGTGCAGGCGGTTCTGGTCAAGTCTGCGGCTTTGCGTGCGCGCCTGGGGGCTGACACCAGTATCCTGCCCTATGCCTTGATGGGGTTGGCCGTGCAGCAGCGGATGTTCCGCGAGATAGCCCGGCAGGCCACGGGCGCGGGCATCGACCATTTTTCTTTTCTGGGCGACCGTCCTTTCACGGGCCCCGAGTTACAGCGGCAGATCTTGGACGCCAAGGACCCGAAAAATGCCGATCGGCCAGGGGCTCATGCGCTGATGTGCCTGCAAATGCAGGCCAGTGACCATCTCCCGGTTCGCGTCATCCGCGAGGGCGAGACTCTGGGCCGCCCCGGGGAAGAGCACAGTGGTCTGGCTCTTATGGTGGTGTCAGGTAAGGCGCGGGCCAAATGGCGCGAGCACAGTGTCCAATTGGGGCAGGGTGGCGTGATCGGACTGGCGGAGGGGCTGACCGGCAAGCCCTATCTCTGGGAATTTACCGCCGAGCAAGATATCAATGCCCGTGTCATTCCGATCGAGCGTGCCCTGCAGCAGTTCGACCGCACCGATCCCGTGCTCAGGCAATGGGCGAGTCACTGCTG
>JBILUT010000349.1:0-2723 GCA_044370875.1 Polaromonas sp.
CGATGGACAGCCAGTGCGGGCCTATCTTCAAGAGGAGGGCGTGCCAGCCGCCAGCAGGACCGAGACCTTCGTGGCCTTGCGAGCCCATATTGACAACGCCCGATGGGCCAACGTGCCGTTTTTCTTGCGCACCGGCAAGCGCCTGGCCAAGCGCCATTCCCAGATCGTCATCGAGTTTGCTGAGCAGCCCTTTTCGATCTTTGGCAGCAGTCCCAATCACAGGCCCAACCGGTTGATCATCACTTTGCAGCCCGAGGAGTCGATCCAGCTGGGCATGATGGTCAAGGAGCCGGGCTCGGGGATGAAGCTCCATCCGGTTGAGCTGGGGCTGGATTTGCAATCGTCCTCCGACAAGCGTCGGGCTGAGGCTTATGAGCGTTTGCTCATTGATGTCATGAAAGGGCGGCTGACGCATTTCATGCGTCGCGACGAGCTTGAGGCAGCCTGGCGATGGGTAGACCCGATCTTGCGCGGCTGGCAGGCACTGGATGAAAAGCCACGGATCTATCCGGCGGGCAGCTGGGGTCCTGCGGCATCGACGGCACTCATGGCTCGCGAGGAGCTGACCTGGTTTGAGGAGTCCTGATGCCAACCAAGACCGCGTCCCCCTTTGAGCTGCCGCCCATGGAGGGAAGGCGGATTTCCTTTTGCACGTTGCCCGCCGAAGATATGCCCGCGGCGCTGGCCATCGACGTGGCGGACCGGCTGAGCGCGGCGATTCAATCGCGCGGTCGGGCCGTCTTGCATGTCTCCGGCGGCCAGTCGCCGATACCCGTATTTCGAGCGCTGAGCGATCAGCCGCTGCAGTGGCACAAGGTGCAGGTCAGCCTGGCTGACGAGCGATGCGTGCCGCTCGGTCACCCCGACAGCAATGCTACTTTGGTGCGCACCCATCTGATGCAGGGGCGGGCGGCCAGCGCACGCTTTCTTCCTTTGGTGAATGAAGCCACCGAGCCCTTGCCGGAGCCAACTGTGTTGGCGCAACAGGCTGACCAGGCTTTACGCAGCCAAGGCCCTGCCGACGTGTTGATTCTGGGCATGGGCGCTGACGGGCATACCGCTTCGATCTTCGCGGAGATGTCCGACTTGGCGCAAGCGCTTGATCTGCAGAGCCAGCGGGTGTGCCTGCCGGTGATGCAGGCCGAGCTGCCCGAGAACGTTCGTCATGACCGTATCACGCAGACGCTGGCTCATCTGCTCTCAGCGCGGCACATCGTCTTGCAGATCGGCGGCAGTGACAAGCTGCAGACCCTGCAACGCGCCTGCGCAGACCGCCGGGGCCGATGGCCCATCGCATCCGTGCTTCATCAAAGTCAGGCCCCTGTGGCTGTTTGGATCTCCTCATGACCCGTGTCCATCAACAGCTGATTGACGTCACCCAGCGTATCGAGCGCCGAAGCGCGCAAAGTCGCAGCGCCTATTTGGCGGTCGTCGAGCAGGCCCGTGGCAAGGGTGGCACGCAGCGCAGTGGTCTGGGCTGTGCCAATGCGGCCCATGCCTATGCGGCCATGCCCGTGTCTGACAAGCTGATGCTCAGGCAGGAGCGCTCGCCGCATCTGGGCTTGATCACGGCCTACAACGACATGCTGTCGGCGCATCAACCCTACGAACACTACCCGGAGCGGGTTCGCTCAAGCGCTCGAAAAGCTGGCGCAACCGCCCAGGTGGCCGGGGGAGTGCCCGCGATGTGTGACGGCATTACCCAGGGGGAAGACGGCATGGAACTGTCGCTCTTCTCGCGCGACGTGATCGCCCTGGCTACGGCCGTTGGCTTGTCGCACAACGTGTTTGATGCGGCCTTGTTTCTGGGCGTTTGCGACAAGATCGTGCCTGGGCTGCTCATGGGGGCGCTGCAGTTCGGCCACCTGCCGGCCCTGTTCATTCCAGCGGGCCCGATGACTTCGGGTCTGGCCAATGAGGCCAAGGCCAAGGTGCGGCAGCAATTTGCACAGGGGCTCGTCGATCGGCAGGCGCTGCTCGATGCGGAGCAGGCGGCTTACCATGGCCCGGGCACTTGCACCTTCTATGGCACCGCTAACTCCAATCAGATGTTGATGGAGATCATGGGTCTGCATTTGCCAGGCTCGTCTTTCGTCAATCCGGCCACGCCCTTGCGCGAGGCGCTGACTGATGCGGCTGTCGCCAGAGCGGTGGCGCTTGCCCGCGACAAAGAATATGCGCTGGGTCTGCAGATGGACGCGAAGGTTTTTGTCAACGGGATGGTGGGCCTGCTCGCCACTGGCGGATCGACCAATCACACGATCCATCTGGTGGCCATGGCACGGGCGGCCGGTTGGATCATGACCTGGGATGATTTTGCAGATCTTTCAACCTGTGTCCCCTTGCTGGCGCGGATCTACCCCAACGGATCGGCCGACGTCAACCATTTCCACGCTGCTGGGGGCATGGGGTTCCTGATCGCTCAGCTTCTGGCCGGCGGCCTCTTGCATGAGGACGTTCAGACTGTCTGTGGATCAGGCTTGAGCCGCTACGCACAAGAGCCCTGGCTGGATGGCGATCAGCTGAGCTGGCGACCCGCAAGCGATCGTTCCCTGGACGAACAGGTTCTGCGGCCCATCGAACGGCCCTTCAGTGCTGACGGAGGCCTGCGCTTGGTCAAGGGCAACCTGGGCCGTGCAGTGGTCAAGGTGTCGGCCATCGCTCCTGCCCACAGGAGGGTGCGTGCCCAGGCTCTGGTCTTCACGGACCAGAAGCAGCTCGAG
>JBILUT010000350.1:0-2718 GCA_044370875.1 Polaromonas sp.
ACCGGCAAGCCCTATCTCTGGGAATTTACCGCCGAGCAAGATATCAATGCCCGTGTCATTCCGATCGAGCGTGCCCTGCAGCAGTTCGACCGCACCGATCCCGTGCTCAGGCAATGGGCGAGTCACGGCTGCGCTGCCATCTTGATGCGGCAGCAAGAGTCCCTGGGCTGACTGGCCCAGTTCGGGATTGGGGAACAATCGCCTCAACCCCGAGCAAGCCGGTATGGATCTCTTTCTGGTCTTTTTCGTCAATGGTCTGAGCTACGGGCTGCTGCTTTTTCTACTCTGCAGCGGCCTGACGCTGATTTACAGCCTGATGGGCGTGCTCAATTTCGCCCACGCGGCCTTCTATCTGCTGGGTGCGTATTTCGCCTACACCCTGAGTCAGTTCATCGGCTTTTGGCCTGCGCTGCTGCTGGCCCCCGGGCTAACTGCAGTCATTGGCGTCGCGGTGGAGCGCCTGGCGCTGCGGCCGGTTCGTGCCCAGGGGCATGGGGCCGAAATGCTGGTTACCTTTGGCTTGTCCCTGGTGCTGCTGGAAGCGATTCGACTGATCTGGGGTAGCCTGCCTGTGAGTTACCCGGTGCCCGCCGTGCTTGATGCCCCTTTGCTGCAGGTCGGCGGCGTCGGCCTGCCAACCTATCGGCTTTTTGTGGTGACCGTGTCGATACTCGTGCTGGCTGTTCTGGCCGTATTTCTGCGGTTTTCGCTTTCGGGGCGGGTCATACAGGCGGCCCTGACCCATCCGCAGATGGTGCAGGCCCTGGGCCATGATGTTCCGGCTGTCTTCACCCGAGTTTTTGCGCTGGGATGCGGTTTGGCTGGCTTGGCCGGCGTCCTGGGCGGACATGCTTTCATCACCGAGCCGGGCATCGCCACCACCATCGGCTCCATGCTGTTTGTGGTGATCGTGGTGGGGGGCCTCGGCTCCTTGGCAGGGACGCTGTGGGCCAGCTTGCTCATCGGTTGTCTGCAAACGCTGGCCGTTGCGATGGATGTCAGTCTCGGCTCGATCCTGGGCCTGAGTCAGCATCACGCACTGGCCCAACTGCGGGTCAGTCAACTGGCGCCCCTGCTGCCTTACTTGCTGATGCTGTTGGTCCTGTGGGTCAGGCCGCGCGGACTGATGGGGCAACGCGCATGAAGCTGAGGCCGTCTAGCCCCTGGGTCTGGGTGGGAGCGGCGCTGGTGATCACGCCCTTACTGGGCGATCAGGCGCTGGGCCTGATGATCCAGGCATTGGCAGCCATCATCCTCTGCCTGAGTTTCTGGCTGCTCTTGGGCCAGGGTGGCATGGTCAGCTTTGGTCACGCGGTCTACAGCGGCGCCGGGGCGTTTGCGGCGGTGCATTTGATGCGTGCCATTGAACAAGGTCTGATGTGTCCGATGTTTGTGGTGCCGATGGCCGCCGGGCTGGCGGCCGCTGCCTTGGCCTGGCCCCTGGGTTGGCTGGCCACCCGGCATCATTCAGCCACCGCATTTGCCATGATCACGCTGGGCACCGGTGAACTGGTCTGGGCCACAGCGCAGATGTTCCCTGCATTTTTTGGCGGCGAGGCCGGGCTGAGCGCCAACCGCGGAGCGGCGCTGGCCTGGGAGCCTGACTGGACGCAGTTGCCCGCGCTGTGCCTTCTGGCCTGGGCCTATGGGCTTGGAGTTGTGGTGCTGCTGCGGGCCTACACCCGCACGCCCACCGGCCGCTTTTTGCTGGCGGTGCGTGAGAACCCACAGCGGGTGGCCTTCCTGGGCCAGGATCCGCGCCCGATTCGACATCTGAGCTTTGTGGTGGCGGCCTTCGTAGCGGGCATCGCCGGAGGGCTGGGGGCGCTGTTCAATGAGATTGTCAGTACCGATGTGCTGTCGAGTCATCGATCCGCAGCGGTGCTGATTTTCACCCTGATGGGGGGCGCTGCGCTCATGAGCGGTGCAGTGGTGGGCGGCATGCTGATGGTGCTGGGCTCGGTGGTCTTGTCAGGATGGACCCCGGCGTGGCTGCTGTATCTGGGCCTGGCTTTCGTGGGGGTCTTGTGGTTGCTGCCTGGCGGTCTGGTTCCGGGCTGGTCCGGCCTGCTGCGCTCGCTGCTTCGCAAACCGTGGGTCGCACTGGCCTGGATCGGTTTTGCGGTCGGCTTCGCCGCCTTGGTCGAGATGACCTACCAGTGGCGACTGGCTGACACCTTGGGTTCTGAGCGGATCTACCTGGGTCTGCGGCTTGATACAGCCGAGCTTTGGCATTGGCTGGTCTGGCCCTTCATCATGATGCCCGCGTTGCTGTGGGCCTGGCTGGCGCGCGCGCGGCCAAGCGGTGTGCAGGTGTCTCCATGAGCGTCTTGCAGGTGCGCGATCTTCACTTGCAGCTCGGACCGCATCGAATCCTCAATGGCGTCGACCTGGAAGTGGCGCAAGGCCAGCGGCTGGCCCTGATTGGCCCCAATGGCGCCGGCAAGTCTTCCGTATTTAATGCGATCACCGGCTTGCTGCAGCCTGCGCGCGGGCACATCACTTTGGATGGCCAGTCGTTGATCGGGCTGAGCCCGCATCAGATTGTGCGACTTGGCTTGGGCCGTAGTTTCCAGGTCAGTCAGTTCTTTGGCAGCCTGCCGGTTGCCGATCACTTGCGTCTGGCTTGCCTGGCTGCCTTGGGCTATCAGACGGGCCGCTGGCGCGATCTGACGCGGCGTCTGGATCGGCTGCGCGATGTAGAGCATCGCGTTGAGC
>JBILUT010000351.1:0-2706 GCA_044370875.1 Polaromonas sp.
CCACAGGGGGCCGCGTGAACACAGCGCCAGCGCGCCTACCGGGCCCATGCTGCGAACGATGAACTGGGCCAAACCAACCGGAGTACCGTCTTGCTCGATCAGGGCGCGCAGCACGGTCACGCCCAACAGCCGCATGGTCGCGCCGTAGGCCCAGTCCTGCTGCAGGGCGCCAGCGCAGCGGCCATGGGCTGCGTCCCAGTCCTGCTGCGATACGCTGTCCCAGGCGATACGCATCACTCTAGAATCCCCCCCATCATGATGGGCGCATGGATCGGCAAGTTCAGACGCAGCAAGACCGAGACGGTGATGGGCCACCGCATTGCCGAGCCCCGGCCCACCTTGTGGGCCGTGTTCTGGGTCCTGATGTACCTGGTTCTTCCGGTGCTGGCTGTAGGCATGCTGATAGACGCTTTGGTGCAGTTGGCCACCGGCCATTGCGTCGGGCTGTGGTGCCTGCTCTGACCGGTCGTGCGGGGCTCATGTTAGCCCGGGCTTGGGCTGCGGTTCTGTTCACGGCAGCGCTGGCTGCGGCGGGGCCGGTCTGGGCCCAGGGTTTTTCTTTCGTGGCCTTGGGCGATCTTCCGTACGGATCTGCGCAGAAGGCCTTTCCGGCTTATCGTCGATTGATCACTGCGATCAACCAGGCGCAGCCGGCGTTCTCGGTGCACGTTGGGGACATCAAGTCGGGCGGCAGCTTGTGCAGCGATGCGGAGTTTGCGTCGCAGCGACAGCACTTTGATCGCTTTGATCAGCCGGTGATTTACACGCCGGGCGATAACGAGTGGACCGACTGTCACCGCCGCAGCAACGGTAGCTACGAGCCGCAAGAGCGCTTGCAGGCCCTGCGCCGCCTGTTTTTCCCGAACGATCGCTCGCTGGGTGCATCGCCGCGGGTGCTGCAAACGCAGCCTTCGCTGATGCCCGAGCACGCGGCTTATGTTGAAAACCGGCGCTGGTGGCACCAGGGTGTGCTGTTTGTGACCGTCCACATCGTTGGAAGTAACAACAACTTTCAGCCCGATATTCCCGGTGCACCCGAAGAGTTTCGTGCTCGCGATGCGGCCAACATCGCCTGGATTCGCGCTGCCTTTGAAGTGGCTCTGCAGGGGCAGGCCCGCGCGCTGGTGCTGGCCATGCAAGCAAACCCGCTGCTCGGACGCAATCTGTTCGACGAATTTCCCAGCAGTTCGGGCTTTCGCAGCAGCATCGCCCAGACCCTGTTGCCGCTGGCGGCGGCTTCGTCAATGCCGGTGCTACTGATCCACGGTGACAGTCACCGATACCGCATGGATCGGCCGTTTAAGCTCAATGGCCAAACGATCGAGCAACTGACTCGCCTCGAAGTGCCGGGCGACAGCGACGTTCGCGCCTGCTTGGTCAGCGTGGACCCAGCGCAAGCCCAACCGTTCTCGGTTCGTCTGATTGAGCCTTTGCCGGGGCCATGAAACAGCGCTCCGGTGTGGCGCTGTTGACAATTTTTATGGGGGTCTGACCCCAATTATTTGACCCCAATTATTCGATCTTGGCCTTGGCGCGCAGCTCTTCCTGGAACTTGGCCAGTTTTTGCTGCGACATCTGCTGCTGAAGCTGCGGCTTGACTTGGTCGAAGGCGGGCAGCTGCGGGGTGCGCACATCGTCAAGACGAATCACGTGCCAGCCGAACTGGGTCTTGATCGGCTTGTCGGTGACTTGTCCCTTGTTGAGCTTGACCATGGCCTGGCTGAATTCGGGCACATAGCTGTCAGCGCCTGACCAGTCCAGGTCGCCGCCGTTGGCTCCGGAGCCGGGGTCCTTGGATTGCTTCTTGGCGATGTCCTCGAACTTGGCCCCTTTCTTGAGGTTGGCGATGATGGCCTTGGCTTGGTCTTCCTTTTCAACCAGGATGTGGCGGGCCTTGTATTCCTTACCGCTGTTGGCCGCCACGAACTTGTCGTATTCGGCCTTCATTTCGGCATCAGTGACCGGGTTTTTCTTTTGGAAGTCGCTGAACAGCTCACGGATCAGGATGCTCTGGCGGGCCAGCTCCATCTGGTTGCGATAGTCGTCGGATTGGGCCAGACCCAGCTTGTCGGCCTCTTGCATGAAGATTTCGCGGGCGATGACTTCCTCGCGCAGCTGCCCGGCCATCTCGGGGGTGATCTGCCGACCGGCCCGCTCGATTTGAGTAGCCAGCGCGTCGAGCCGGGTCTTGGGTACGGCCTTGCCGTTGACGATAGCCACGTTTTGGGCCAGAGCAGCACTGCCAACCAAGGCCATCAGCGCGGCGAGAGTCAGAGATTTCAGAGAAGCTTCAATCATGGGAGTCCTGGAAATTGAGAGTCGTTAAGGGGAGGAGAAGTCTGCTGTGCGGGCTGGGCGAGCGCCAGAAGCCGCGGCCTAAACCTCTTTAATCTCAATGGCCAGGGCGTGCAGACCTCGGGCCATGAAAATTTGCAGTGCATCATACACAAGGCGGTGACGCGCAACCCGGCTCAGCCCGCTGAAGCGGGGGCTGGCAATCAGCACCCTGAAGTGGGTGCCGTAGCCTTGATCACCCGCGCCCGCGTGTCCGGCATGGGCCGCGCTCTCATCGATCACTTCCAGCAGGGTGGGGGCCAGCTGCTGCTGCAAGCGCAGGCGCAGTTCTTCGGCACGCGCAAGGCCGGGGCTGTCAGCCTCGCTCATGGCTGCTTGGCATCGGTGGACGGATCGGCGGGCTCATCGTCT